>OZ244857.1:3835000-4076850 GCA_965220935.1 Rhodothermales bacterium | reverse complement strand
GTGACGGTGACATCGTCGGTGGTAAAGCCGGTCACGGATTCGCTAAAGGTCAACGTGGCGGTGAGCTCACCAGTGGTATTGATCTTCGCAGGGATCCCCGTGATCTCCACCGTCGGCGCATCACTGTCCCAGGTGGCGGTCACACTCTCAGCACTGGCGGGGCCCATGTTGAGGCCATCGCTGGCACTGTTGGCCGCGACACTGACCGTGAGATCTTCGCCATCGTCGGGGGTAATCACCAGCGTATAGACGGTCGCACTGCTGGCCGTAAAGGTGCCTTTGGTGCCGTTGGTGACACTCACATCATCACTATCAAAGCCCGTCACATCCTCGTTGAAGGTCAAGGTGGCGGTAATTTCATCCGTTTTATTGATCTTGTCGGGCACATCAATGGCAAGCGTGGGGGCAGTCGCATCCCAGGTGGCCGTCGCACTCACATCAGCCTCAGGCCCCTTATTGATGCCATCGGTCGCGGCATCTTTTGGCACCGTCACTACAACGTCTTTTTCGCCATCAGGTACGATGATCACACTATACTTAGATCCATCTCGGAGCCATAAACCCTTCTTTCCCCCTGTGACCTCCACATCATCAATGGTAAATCCCCTCACCGATTCATCAAAGGTGAATATGGCCTGGAGAGGGTCTCTTGAGTTGATTTTCGTTGGAACTTCAATTGATACACTCGGAGCCATAACATCCCATGTGCTCGTGACTGATTGAGCAGAAGTCGGCCCTCTCTTGAACCCATCGGTCACCGCATCTTTTCTCACCGTAACTACAAGGTCTTCATCGCCATCAGCCTCAATTCTGATTGCATAAAATGTTCCACTTCCAGTAAGATTTCCCAACGTCTTCCCCCCCGTCACCATTATATCATCAAGATTAAAGTCAGTCACTGACGGATTGAAAGTGAATATGACAGTGGGTGTCAAAGCCTTATTGGCTTTTGCGGGAAGGCCGGTGATGTCCACTGTAATAGGAGGATTCCAGACAGCGATGGCCGTAACTGCACTGGTGGGGCCTCTATTGGGGCCATCGGTGGCGGCATCCGCGTTCACGATAACCTCAACATTCTTGTTACCCTCGGGGGTCACGATCAGCGTGTATTCTTTGCTACTTCCGGCGGTGAAGGTCTTCTTTGTGCCGCCGGTGACGGTAATATCGTCGGTTCTAAAGCCAGTGACCGTCTCGCTGAAAGTGAACTTGGCTGTCAGATCGTCGGTCTTATTGATCCATTCCGGGAGCCCGGTGATGGTGACGGTGGGTGCAATGTCATCCCAAATAGAAACTATAGATCTTATACCGGCGGGGCCACTATTGAGGCCATCGGTGACGCTGTTGGCCGCGACACTGACCGTGAGCGCTTCGCCATCGTCGGGGGTAATCACCAGCGTATAGACGGTGGCGCTACTGGCGGCAAAGGTGCCAGCAGTGCCGTTGGTGACGGTCACATCATTAATATCAAAGCCGGTGACGGCTTCGTTGAAGGTAAAGGTGGCAGTCAGATCGTCGGTGGAATTGATTCTGGTGGGAATCCCCGAAATAGTGACGGTGGGCGCGGCATTATCCCAGACAGCAGTCGCACTCTGGGCGGTCGCCGGGCTCGTGTTGGCGCCATCGGTGGCCGCATCCTGTCTGACGGTGACCGTCAGATTCGAGCCACGGGTGGGGATCACGATCAGGGTGTAACTGGATCCACTGCCGCTAAACCCGTTGGCTTTCTTGGTGCCACCGGTGACGGTCACATCGTCGGTGGTAAAGCCGGTGACAGCTTCACTGAAGGTCAACGTGGCGGTGAGCTCATTGGTCGCATTGATCTTGTCGGAGATGCCGGTAATGGATAGCGTTGGCACAATGCCATCCCAGGTGGCGGTTGCGCTCTCAGCACTGGTGGGGCCGGTGTTGAGGCCATCGGTCGCGCTATTGGCCGCCACCGTGACGGTCAGATTTTTGCTATCCTCGGGGGTAATGACCAACGTGTATTCGGTCGCACTCGTCGCCGTAAACGTCCCCTTGTCCCCGTTGGTGACGGTCACATCATTAATATCAAAGTCCGTGACCGCTTCGTTGAAGGTAAAGGTGGCGGTGAGGTTCGTGGTACTGTTGATCTTGGCCGGTATCCCGGTGATTTCCACCGTCGGCGCGGCAGTATCCCAGGTGGCGGTGGCGCTCTGGGCACTGGCGGGCCCGCGGTTGAGCCCATCAGTGACAGCATTTCTGCGAATCGTCACCACGACATTACTACCTTGATTCGGGGTAATAGACAGTCTATATATTTTCCCACTTTCTATTTCTGAGAGTGGACTCCTTGTGCCCCCTGTTACCCTCACATCATTAATATCAAAGTCCGTCACATCCTCGCTAAAGGTAAAGGTGGCCGTCAGATTCTTGTTCGTCTTGATCTTGTCTGGAATCCCCGTAATGGACAGCGTCGGTGCGATCGCATCCCAGACTATCGTTGATGTAACAGCAGTAGGAGGCCCTCTATTTCCTGCTTCGTCCTGAATGCTATTCGCTTTCATGGTGACCACTATATTCTCTCCCCCCTTAGGCTTAATGGCAACCCCAGGACGGTCAAAACTGAAAAAGCCTGTTACTATGGTACCTCCTGATATCGTATAAGCATTACCGCCAAAACTTTCAATATTCTCATTAAATTGAAACCATACATTAACATTATCCCTGTTGTTGATCTTCTTTTTCTCAGGCATTATTTCAACCGTGGGAGGATCTGTATCCCAGGTCACTGTCCATGGTACTGCCGCAGCTGGGCCTCTTTGTCCATTCGTGCCAGTAATGCTGTTTCTTTTCACGGTGATCACTACATCTCTATTGCCCGTAGGGGTAATCCCCAACACAAACAGATGATAATCTAACGTAGTCCCATCATCTTGATAAAAGGAATTAACAAATGATAAGCGTTTTCCCGTACCACCTGTCACGGTAATATCACCTGCTGTGAAGTTAGTTAAATTACCATCTGATCCCCCCGACGCATTGCGTATGTCAGAAGTCGCGATATATACGCGAAGTCGATCCCTCGTCTTGATGTATCTCGGGGTTGTTAGTGGCCCTCTTCGGCCAGGATTTCGATCCAAAGTCTGAAACCATACCGCTGGGGGATTAGCAACTTCATGGTTAGCTGTCACTGGGCCATGAAGGGGTCTGGCTCCAGTGTTATCCAATCTTATTTCGTCAGACATAACCTCAACCCCTGCACCCGTTGAATGAACCATGGTGTGACTCATTCTGGCATCTTCGTCCGTGTTATACAGGCGATGCGACAACTCCAGTGTCTGGGATAGGGTATCAGTTACGGAGAAACCTGCCAATAGAAGTACTGAGCAGAATAAAAAAGAAATCCAGCCGCATTGAACCCAGTCCTTACTGCCATGCCCACGCCCTAAACATGTAACTACGACCCTACGCTTTAATACTCTAAATTTTCGGGAGGGCGGTACCATAGTATGTTCTAAAATCTGAGAACATCTCACAAATTTACGATTTTTCAATCTATATCACCAATCCCAGTATATCAGTAAGGGTGCAATTGAGGTTGTTTCAATTCCATAATATTCATGACGATTCACTCAGTGTATTATAATTAATTTGCCCATTTGGTAATGACTGTTTATTGAGCGTGTGCATTTTAATATGGGGGCATCAAATTAACTTTGCCATTTTGTCAGTTTAAATCTGGCAAATCTTTGAATTTTGACGAGATTTAATACGTATGATCTTAATATTGAGTGTTAGTTGGCAGTGCTCACGAATCTGAGGAGTTTTGTTACTAAGAGGGATATCGTAATTCTACTTGGGGTTTAACTTATTGTAGGTTAAATTGATCTGATCCATCTGTTCCTTGCTAATTTTGATTCCTGTCTGATATTGTCTTGTCATCCTGAGGGCTGTCACCTGCAATCCAGAGTTGTTGGTTGTTGCCAGAGCAAACAGCGTCACCGTAGGATTTACATTGAAAAACCTCAGGGTGTATCAAAGATATGATTCTCAATCTGATCGCGATGCTCAACTAATTTATCGGAGGCGCGATACAACTGCATTAAACTCATCTTCTTAAACGATTATCCAGAAACTCGTCTAATCCACTCTCACCACAGAGCCATTTGTAAGTCGCACGCTCCGACTCTGGATTGGCCCGACGATAGCCCCCAGCGCAGGATGCTTTATCTTACCCTTGAAACCCAAGTTCTTAAACAAGCATGGAACCCCCAGATGTTCAAGCGCCCCTACCGCCAAATGCTCTATACCGACACTTCGCGGATAGCGCATTTGGATTGACGAAACATCTACGGTTTCCAGACTGGATCGGCGACTTCTTTCAGCGCCGATTTGGCCCCTTCAGATGCTCGCTTCAGAGAGCAACTGTACAATCCGTTCATCTTCAAGATGTTTGAGAAAAGGCGATAAAATGGTCTACTGACCGACAAACACTTCGTGAATACGTTGACTCAACTTCGTCCAATTCCGTTCATGAATATTGTAGGCACTACCAAGATTCAAAAGAATTTCCTGTTGACCTTTGTTCCATAGCGCACATTATGAACCAGCCAGATGGCATAGTGTGCTCTGCCATCGTTCAAGGTTCTGATCTTTACTTTCCAGATAAACATCAATGTGTTGGAAAAGATAACGCTTGTAGCCGTGGATCCCAGTATTTCCCCAAAATTTCATCTGTAAGTCACTACAAAAAGGTGGTTTTTGGAAAGTGCCTTAATAATTAAGTAAACAGAGGAATTAGGACGGATTTCCCCAAAAATTAAGGCAAAAAAAGTGTTAAAAATATTTAATGATAACTCTGTTAAAGATGGGTTACACTATGAGATTCCGACTATCTATCATAAATATAACCCCCTGTATCTTATATAGATGATGTTGAATTGATTAATTGTTAAGTAATCGCTGCAGTGAAGATTGGTGAGTTAGGAAGATTTTAAACCTGACAACAGTCAAAAAAGATTATTTATCAGTTAAACATCACATCTATGTTCGCGGGTCACTCCCCTGAGAGCAACCAAATGCCCCCTGTGTCTTGAACACCTGGGGGGGACAAGTGCCTCAGGGAAAGTGCCACGACAAACGTCCAGTAGAGGGTATGTGCCATAGAGCACCGATACAGGGGATGACGAACGTCACGGCGACCCGCATTACTTATAACCCTTAAACTACTTACTTCATGTTAGAAAAGTTCCTGTTTACCATCCTAGTCGGGATTGACTGGGGTGGTGCATCACACCAAATCTGCGTCAAACATCAAGACGGCGAGGTCCTCGGAGAAAAAGTCTTCCCGCACAGTGGAGGAGGGATCAAAAAAATGATTGATTGGCTGATGACACTCACCGACTGTGATCCAACCTGTATTACCGCCAACATTGAAAACCCCGATGGGCCAATCGTTGACGCGCTCCTTGACCGCGGAATCCAAGTCTTTTCAGTCAATCCCAAACAATTAGACCGCTTCCGAGATCGATTCTCACCAGCCGGGGCCAAAGATGACCGCCGAGATGCCTTCCTGCTCGCCGATTCACAGTGCCTGCGCCAACTCAGTAGCACAGATCCACTTCTGGTCCAATTGCGCGAAGCGTCAAGGATGAAAGATGACCTCACACAACAGCGCACCGCGCTGTCAAATAAGATCCAAAAACTACTCTGGAAGTACTTCCCACAGTTTTTAACCCTTGCGTTTGACCTGTATTCCCCCTTGTTCCACGACCTTTGGACTCATATCTCCACACCAGAGCGCGCCCCACCTCAGTCCAAAAAATCCTCAAAAAACACAGGATCCGGCGCCTGAATGCAGAGCAAGTTCTACAATGTCTAAGAGAAACACCGCTTCCAGTTGCTGCAGGCGTCAGATAACCAACCATATCCGATTACTGCTCAATCAGATTCAACTCATTGAGACGCAGATCAAAGAAACCGCCCGAACAACCGATGCTCTGCTCAATGCATTCTTTAACAAGCCAGACAGCACTGAAACATCCTCAGAAGATAGCACAGACGCTGACCAGATTGCAGGTGAATCTAAAGAGACCCTGACTGATATGGATATCCTCCTCTCTATTCCAGGGATCGGCCCCACCGTCTAGTCACACTGATTGCAGAGGCATACCCATTACTCCAAACGGCAGATTATCAAGCCCTGAGAGCGTTGTGCGGCATTGCACCCATCACTAAACAATCAGGAAAACCTAAACGCGTGGTTCGACGCATGGCCTGTTCAAGTCGCTTGATGAATGCGATCTATCACATGAGCCGAGTCGCCTCCCAACGAGATGACATCTGTAAAGCCAAATATAATGCACTGCGTGAACGCGGACGCGCGCTTCGATCCGTTGCCGACCGACTCCTCAGCATTATCTGTGCCATGCTCCGCGACAGAACCCTCTTTGATCCCAATAAAGCAACGGCCGCTGCTCTATAATCCATCCAATTATTCAAGCGTTGATCCCATAACGACAAGGCACCTGCAAATTCAAGGCTGACCAGAAAAAGGCTCACGAATCTGTCCTGAGATCAAGGAAAGATTTGGCATCGGCTAAGGATATACTCGGCCATCTACTCCATCAGCAGGAGGAAACAGAGGTGCGCCAACGCCTCACTTCGCGATGATATTAGCCGAATTCATGAGAAAATCAGCGCATACCCCCCTGCACAAGCGATTTTTTTGCCCAAAAACAGAACAAACTCCGAAAAATCGGCGCCTGGCGCCGATTTAATCTCATTTTTTTACAAAAATGAAGGATTGCGTACGATTTTTTCCGCTCAAATCGCGATTAACTGGCTAATCGTCGCTTATTGTATCGCCCACGGGGCGCTGGATTGACACTTTATCTCCCAAAAATTGGATTTTTTATGGATGGATTCAACTCTAAATAACGATAACGACTGATTATCGAATTTTTTCTGATCTGGTGATTTTTATTTGGTAAAGTGGAGAGGGTCCCCCCCCCCAAAGTATATCGCTTTTGTATGAATGTTTGGGAGATTCAATCACAATTTCCCCAAGCCCTTAGAGAATCACGACTAGTCAATGATGACAGTAGAGTAGTTTAAGAAAGGGAACTCTATTTAACCAAAATGACTCCTGGTGCAATGAATGATCCTTCATACTCTCTGCGAATCATATCTAAAAGTTCTCTTGCATCGTCACGATCAATAAAATTGCCAATGCGAAGACGATAATAAGGTGGATGAAAATCTAGGTAGACCAGAGGCTCTTCCCCCAAGTGCATATACTCCTCACCTAGAGATGAATTATTTTTGAGTCCCTCCCACCATGTCAGAGCATCTTCATATGCAAGGTCTGCCTCCTGCTTATCCAGCGTCGCTAGTATTTGGATCCTGAAGCCTTGCCGCTCTTTATATACATCATCAAACTCCAAATCGTTCCTTAATAGCTGATCTGGCATATCATGAAAACTATTGTTTGAAGAGGCCTCTGATGATTCCTGATATGGATCAAGATCAAAGTCCTCATAGCTCTTCCAATCAATTGGGACAGTTATCAGAGAATCCTCGTCCGTTGCGCTGATCAATGGCTTCACTGCAGAAGAGGAACACCCAACTGTGGTGATGACCAAAATCATCAAGATCATACATTCAATCGATTTATGCATTAGTGAGTCCCTTAATAATTGAGATAGAAGCACTTGCGCCAATTCTGGTTGCACCTGCTTGAATCATTGCAAGCGCCTGAGAAGCCGTTCTTATACCTCCCGACGCTTTAATTCCTAAATGATCTCCAACGGTTTTATACATGAGAGCAATATCGTGCACTTGAGCACCCCCATTCGTAAATCCAGTAGAAGTCTTTACATAATCTGCCCCTGCTTGCTGAGCTAAAGTACACGCCACACGCTTTTCTTTGTCGGTGAGTAAGGAGCATTCAAGAATCACCTTTACTAGCGCACTGTCCTTACATATCCGTACGACACCTAAAATATCTTCCTCCACTGTTTTTAGTTGACCACTCTTGAACAATCCAATGGACATCACCATATCAATCTCACTTGCGCCATCCTCAATGGCCGTTGAGGCTTCCTTGATTTTTGTATCACTTTGACTGTTTCCGTGCGGGAATCCAACCACAGTGCATACCTTGGATGGCACTTGCGCAAGCATCAATTTTGCCTCCTCAACATAACACGGTGGAACACATACACTGGCAAATCCATACATTGAGGCTTCCTCACAAAGAACGCCGATCTCCTGCATTGTTATATTCGGACCAAGCTTGGTATGGTCAATCTTAGATGCCAAATCTTGAAGACTGACGCTTTGGGTTTTTAAGTTCACATGATTCATACTATTGATAATATTTTACCTCATAAACGCGTCACCTGTTTTACGTCTATGCGCCTGATTTGTCTTCTTTTCATAACATTTGTTAGTTGTTCTCCTAATTTACAAAATGAGCGAACAGTTGTGGATGATTTAGGTCGAACTATTAATATACCTCACCAGATTCAACGTGTTGCCCCTCTTGCTCCTAGTATAACAGAATTATTATTTGCATCTGGCGCTGGTTCAAGAGTCGTAGGTGTGTCTACGGTTGATGACTTCCCTCCTGCGGTGGATTCATTACCAAAATATAGCCTAATTCCCATGGACATTGAAGCCATCGTCGCCCTTGACCTAGATCTTATTGTTGCAAGTGAGCAGGTCAACACGTTAAGAGATGCCGATACTTTTGCAACAGTGGGAATCCCCGTCTATTTTGTAGTAATTGATAGTTTAAAGGATATTACAAAATCTATAAAGTCTCTCGGAAATCTATTTGGCACTTCCTTAGTTGCAACGCAGCGGGCTGCCGAGCTTGAGGATTCTCTCGCGCAATTAAAATCATTAACTGAGGGCATCACCCATAAACCCGATCTACTATTTTTGATTGAACATACCACACTATATGCATTTGGGGATGGGAGCTATATCCACGACATAATTGATTGGGCAGGGGGGTATAGTCTTACTCAAGATATACCTTCTCGATTTCCGATTTTAACCGACGAATTCGTGTTAGCCTCTCAGCCTGCAGTCATTGCTGGCACATTCGGTAGTCACATTGATTCTTCAACACTTCTGGAATATCATCCCACTTGGGATATTTTGCCCGCCGTTCAGTCTGGTAGAATTTATGGGTTTGACACCGCCAATTATCAACGCCCTGGCCCCCGTCTTGTGAGAGGCGCATGGGAACTTGCCGAAAAACTGCATCCACACATTGTGAAGCGTTAATGAACAGATGGATTATTTTACTTGGATGCTTAGGAATCTTCAGCTTGGTGATCTCTGTCAGCATTGGAGGTGAGGTGTCATTGACTGATGCATTATCTGTACTTTGGTATTACATAACCTTTGGATCCAGTTCTCCCCCAGATCCTATTGCTGATCGTATTGTCTGGGGCCTACGACTTCCCCGTGCGCTACTTGCATTCATCGTCGGGGGAGGGCTTGGAATCATCGGCGTGGCCATGCAAACCTTGGTACGTAATCCGTTGGCAGAACCCTACATTCTGGGAATTTCTAGTGGCGCAACTGCAGGGGCATCATTGTTTTATCTTGGCTTTTTACCTCCCTTGATTTCCAAAACCATGTCCATGCCAATCGCGGCATTTCTTGGGAGTTTATGTGCAATTGTCATTGTGTATGGTGTTGCAGGTAGCAGGGGACGAATTTCGGTCGCGCGACTTCTTCTCGCTGGGGTTGCAGTCGCTTCTCTAATGGGCGCACTCACATCCTTTATTACCTTATCCTCCCCAGAGCCAGATAAGCTCAGGTCTGTTCTCTTTTGGCTCTTAGGCTCGTTCCATTTGGCTCAATGGTCAACACTCACATGGCCAGCGATTGCTGTCTTTATTGGCCTAATTGTATTGATGATCCTTTCCAGCCCCCTTGATGGAATGCTCACAGGAGACGAGTCAGCGCATTCCCTTGGGGTCGCAGTTGAATCCATTAAACGTATTCTGATTGTTTTAGCATCAATTGTAACTGGTTCTATCGTTGCGGCTAGCGGAGCAATTGGATTTGTGGGGCTTATCGTACCACATGCTGTTAGGTCTTTCACTGGCGTGACGCATCGCAAAGTCTTACCTGCTAGTTTCATTGGGGGTGCAATTTTTCTACTGTGGGCAGACATGTTAGCCCGTTCTGTGTTACCCGATGCACAATTACCCGTTGGTATTGTTACAGCACTATGCGGGGTCCCATTCTTCTTGATTCTTCTCCACAGAAAACAACATAGTTTTGGTTGATTTCTTATTCACAGATTTTACGCATCACTTGTGACGGATCAGAGGTATTTTACGTCTACATTGGTCGTGATGGATCCCTCGTTATGGCCTTAATTTTGCAATTGATTATTCTCTTTCATCAATCTAATCCATACTGAATGGCGACTCATTCCAAAATAGAGATACGAGATTTTCAATCGGTTGTTGAGGATGATCTTAAAGAATTCTCCCGTCACTTCAAGAAGACTGTGAAAGTAGATCATGGCCTTTTAAGCTTAGTCATCCGATACTTTTTACGCCAAAAAGGTAAACGGATTCGGCCTCTACTCGTGCTATTGACCGCAGAAACCTGTGGAGGCATCCGCGAAAGAAGCTATCGCGCTGCTGTACTTGTTGAACTGCTTCACACAGCAACACTCGTCCATGATGATGTTGTTGACGAATCAGAAAAAAGGCGAGGAGCTTTTTCAATCAACGCTTTATGGGGCAATAAGGTGGCCGTCCTTCTTGGAGATTATTTTTTGAGTCGTGGACTGCTGTTGGCTTTAGACCATGATGATATTGATTTTCTACATGTTCTAAGCAATGCTGTCAAGCGTATGAGTGAAGGAGAGCTGCGACAGGTACAGCGTGCCCGTCGGATGGATGTGGATGAGGCATCGTATTACAAAATCATTTCAGATAAAACTGCCTCGCTGATCTCCGCATGTACACGCTGCGGTGCACTTAGCGCTGATGCAAACCCAGATGGCCTTAAATCAATGAAAGAGTTTGGGGAGCAATTAGGCCTTGCGTTTCAGATCCGAGATGATTTATTTGACTTTGGAACCCAGGAAGTTGGTAAACCTGTGGGGGCAGACATCAAAAAAAATTTAGTCACACTACCACTGATTCATGCACTGGAAATCGCCCCTTCCTCTGAGCGACAGAGGGTTCTCAAAATCATACGTAGAAATAAAAAGACGCATCAAAATCGTCAATTAATTCTTGAATTCGTGCGTTCAACGGGGGGATTGAACTATGCGCAGAGACGGATGGAAGAGCATGTCAAAAAGGCGCAGTCACTACTGCACTCTTTTCCCGATTCTGAGGCTCGAAAGGCAATGCACGCACTCAGTCAGTATGTGATTGATCGAAAAAAATGATTTAAATCGTGTCCCTCCGAAAATAGGTGTTCAACGACAACCAGAATTTTCGTACTGGAAGGGAGGGGCGCGAAGTGAAGCGGAGTTGCGCGCGAAAAATCACTTGATACTTGTCCCTCTGATCATGTGAATCATCAACAGATCTACTATATCAGCAATAACCAACTCAGTAAGCATACTTATTGGGTAGGCTATGGATGGTCGGTTGAGTTCTCCTGTGGGTTTTCCAACTGTCTCTGCTGTACAACTTCAAGGCGGTAACTTGGCAGGTTCATTTCAAGAATTACACAATGATGCACAAATCGGTCAATGGCCGCAGTTTGATGGTTGGGTCATAAAAGATAATCTCCCATTATGAGAGGCCAAATGACTGGTCATCAGTACACGGCCACGCTCGGTGGGCACCTGAAAGAACAGATCCATCTCCCGTCGGCTGTGTTTGACATATCCAAGTCCATCAATGATGAGTGCTTCGTAGCGCATCAGTTGAACTGGGGAACACATTCATGACGCTTAGCCTCAATCAATGCCTCTACCAGTGCTGTGCTCCGATAAAAGCGTACATGATAGCCTTGATGGATCAGTTCTTGCCCCAGCGCACAGACTAAATGTGTTTTCCCTGCACCACGACTGCAAGCACATTGTCTTTGCGGTCTAAGAACCCACCTTCCAGAAGTGAACTGAATTGGTGTCCAATTTGCAGGAGTAAACGCGTGCGGTCAAACGTCTCAATGTTTTTTTCCAGCGGTAGGCCGAAGTACGAAGTTCACGCTGAACGCGGTTCTGATTTCGTCGCTGTTGCTCCTGCTCAACAAGCGAGAGAAGGAAACGCTCAAAGCTCAGCGATTCCTGTCGTGCCAGATCGGCCATCTCGTGAAACGAGTCCCGAATACCCGACATGCGTAGCGCTTTAAGCCCTGTCGATAAGGCACGATCTAACTCCTTGGTTGTCATTTTTTCCATGGATGACCTCCTTGTTCGGCGACGGTTTGATTCAACATAGGCTTTAGTTGTAGGCGATTGACGCGTGCCTATCGCCTCTTGAACCGATTCTTTGGTGATAGGAGTCTTGTCGTTGAGTAACAGGACACGGGTTACCCCTGATTCGCTTTCAATTGCAGCTAAGTAGTGTCCGTTCATAAATAGAAAATTGGGCCTTCCGCTTTTTTTTGTGAAAAAAGCAGAATGCCCAAGAATAGAAAAAGCTAAAATTAGTTTGGCTTGTCTCAAAAATTGATCTTTTTCCATAAAAAAGGGCAAAATGCCCTCTTGAAAAGAGAATTGTCAAGGTTTTCCTTACCTTTGAAAGGGTGTTTGATCAGATGAGCGAATCTGAATCGCTCAATGTGTGCTGAAACCGTAATTTGAGATGAACAAGGGAGATTTAATTGACCTCGGCTACGATTTTAGCTATCCCTGAATATTCAGTTTGATGAGTGGGCAGTTCGTAACCCACTTTGGGCTAATCTTATTTTATATCCCCTTAACAGTTTGATCAATGATTTCGTTGATGTCACATTCCGCGTCTACGGGTTGATGTGGAATGTTTAGATCAGCAAGCACTTTGCCAAAACGTAAGAAACCATGTGGCTTCATCAATTCAACCCAGTGGATACCCTCATCATTGAGTTGTTTAGTATTCATTTCCGATAATGTACCTGCGATAAATACATCAGAATCACGGGCAAATGTTGAATCTGCACCCTCAGGATTCCCGCGTCCTTGAAGTTTGACCTCACATTTTTTCCCATGACCCTCAGAATCAATGAGGGTGAAATCAACTTCTCTGACACCTGTTCTATTACCTGATTCATAATGTATCTCAGGTACTTGAAATATCCTACACATTGCCTCTAAGAGTGGTTTTTCTGCTTGCTTACCGAAGCTACTCCAGATTCCACCTGCAATCTGCTTGCGTTTCATGCCCAATGCGTTGATGACCAGCAAACTTTCATTAAGACTTAACTGAACAGTCACAGAATTCAGCGAGATGGACAGCTGGATCTCAACTTCGCTGTGAGTATCACATAATGAGTTGATGATTGAAACAAGTTCATCAAAATTAGATAACGCCTCATCCAAAACAATTTCTCTACGTGTTGTACCTCTGGCATTAGTAATTGATTTTACAGACAACCCCGCATGAGCGGCAATGGACTCTTTGGCATATTCATATTCAATAAATGCTTGCCTATACCATGATAGATCAATAGAATCATTCCCCAATTTTACTTCTACGACTTTCTTAAAAAAGGATATTGCTACTTCAATAAAACTTGTGCTTACAAGTCTGTACACAAGCTTTCTATGGTCATGCCCTTTAAGCAAGGAGGCCACACCCGATTGGATAATCTCACGATCTAATGTCATCAATAAACTGCTGAGCAACCATTCTACGAAAAACAATCCTATTTATTTCTGGCAATCCTAATCGACTCTCAATTACATCTGCGTATTCTTTGCATAGTTCGGTAAGAAGATAGTAACGATGGAGTTGCTTCGCAACGATGCCTAATGTACCACTTCCAGCGAATGGATCAAAGATTAAATCCCCAACAAAAGAATAGAGTTTGATGACTTGTTTGCATAGTTGTTCTGGAAATATTGCAGTGTGCAGCTTACTTGATTTGGGAGCAATTTGCCAAATATTTGAACGCTCAAAGTGATCATCAACTAAACTGGATTTCAAGACATCTGACTTATACTGGCGCAAATTCCAGTCAATCAGTCTGCTAGACTTTTTACGGTAGACCATAACATACTCAGTACAGGAATTAGCCTTATACGTGAGGGGCTTTCTATTCTGGTTAAAATTGGAAATTCTGTTCTTAGCACTCTTCTCAGGTTTTGCCCATATAATATCATCAACAAAATCCCAGCCCATCGGAATTAACCGAGCATGAATATCAAAAGGTACAGCATATCGCCTACTTGAGTATTGACGTCCTACACGAGGAACGATGACGGGTGACGTATTGAGAACAAAGAATCTTCCTTCTTTGGTCACACGGTGAACTTGTAGAAAAACCTTCTCTAAAAAATTCAGATACTCCGTATAGCTGGAGTATATGGAGTAATCTCGTGCATTGTAGTAAGGAGGAGATGTAAATGTGAGGTGAATAGAATCATCTGGTATGCTCTGAAGAATTTTTGCAACGTCGCCCTCAATTAACAAATTCTTCAGATCATCTGGAGATTCAGAATGAGATGTTTCATTTGTATGACTCTTACTCATGATCTCAACATCAGCAAGATCTTTGATCATGTCATTTGGATGACTCGTCAATTTTTGCAATAGATCTAAAACATCCTGATCACCTCTAAAAACAAGCAATCCTCTGATTGCCTGCATCGCAACCTCTGGATTTTGATGCTGAGCATATTGAAACAACAAAGGTTTATTGATGGCATCTTTCTTGCGTCCGATTGAAGATAACGCCTCTCTTTTCTCTGTTGTAGAACTACCGTTTTCTAAAATATGAATACAGAAATCTGTAGGGCAATCGGGTTTCCCTAAGAGTTCCAGTAGATCACTGTATTTTGGGTCTGTATCCGAGAAGGTAACTGGCATTGGTTACAGGAATCTAATTGTAGAAGACACCCCTACTGTAACATCTGAATCATAGCTTTGGTTCAAGATTGATGATGAGTTTCACACTCTCACAGCAGTTCTCTGTACACATTATTTTTCGTATGCGTTTGCAGATCAAATCATCACATTACCACAGGTTGTCTGCGATGGTCAAGTACGAACAAGTGATCATGAATTTCCAATTGATATGGACATCATGGATCGTTTTCGGTTTGACAACCATCTCTACAGGATATAATAAAATGAAAGTTTGGTTACCTCAAAAATAACACTTCTGAGAGAACCTTCCGTTCTATTATATCTTGAATCTTTGCGAACACGAACTGTCAGGAACTATCCCGAAATGGATTGAGCAACTTGAGTTGCTGGATTTTAGTAACAATCAGCCGTACGGCCCTATCACCGAAGAAGTCACATTGTTAGATCAAATGATCTGGCTTTCATTGGCCAACAACAAGTTTACTGGCGCTCTTCCACTGTACACGGTTACCTATGCGTCTCAAATCACTAATTGTAATCTCGGCGAAACCCAATTATACGTTCCCGATACACCTCCTTACGCAATATTTAATCACGTCTGCTCATTAACGCCTCAACACAACTGCAAGATATGCAAAGGCCCTGGCTGTGAGAGTATGAAGCCTTTTATTATGGTACTAGCGGAGAATCATGGATACAGAGCGATGGATGGCTTGCCAACGCATATCCATGCCAATGGCACGGGATCAACTGTCGTTACGATGAAATTACAATCATCATGCTTCCTGATAATCACTTATCTGGACCCGTGCCGCATTCCCTTCTTCTTTAAAAGGTCTCCGCGCACTTGACTTATCAAAAAACAGCTTACATGGAGATGTGCCAGACCAGTGCATGCTATTAAAAAACTTAACTAATGTTGATCTTAGTAGCAACCAACTCACTGGGGCATTACCTCTGGGTTTTGCCGTTCTTGGAACACAGATAGATCAATATGACCTGTCAATGAACACAGGATTTGCCTACCTGATAGCGGTACATACGCTCAATTAAATGCGAGCGAAATATGTGGATTGTCCAAACTCAGCGGCTACGTTGCCGACACTTTTGTACAACTTGCAGACCTCAATGCGGTCGCTGGCCATCGCTCTGTCACACTAAGTTGGATGGCAATCTAGACTTCATCTGATATCACATTTGTGGTTGAACAGACGGCCCCCTACATGATCCTTGGCGAGGTCTCTGGAAGTTCTGAACCTTCAAGGACGTTCACATATACGCTTTATGATTGGAATCTGGAGTGTACTTATTCCAGATTCGACAAGTCACCCCAAGTGGTGCGAGTCAATGACCGATCCCGTAACAATTGAACTCCATCAAGAAAGTTTAGTGATTGACTCCGCTTATCCTAATCCTTTTTCAACACAGATGCAATTTGAGTTCATTAGTGGAATTCATGCACCAGTCAGCATTGAAGTGTATGATCTACTGGGTCACCAAGTTGGCACACTATTCAACGGAACGCCATCCTTACATAAACCAGTGCGGGTGACAGTTTCCTCAGAAAACTTACATAGTGGTATCTATTTTATTGGGAATTATATACGTGTGTATCCATCTATTAGATGGCTACCTTTTGCGTATCCATTTCACGGGAGTCTCTAACGAGAACGCTCCTCTACATGCAGCAGCCCCAATCCCGGAGGCCTGTAATATATTCGCAGATGCGTTTATATCTGATGGCCACAAGCCATACACTTGAATTTGCTTTGAGTCATAGGGTTATCTTTATTGACATGTCCACACTGATTACAGCTTTGACTGCTATATTTTGGATCCACAACAATCACGTTACCAAACTTGTAATCGCAATAGGAATTAAACCTGCTCCATCCAGCGTTTTGATGACTCTGTTTAGCCCTGCTTTGGCCTTCACATTCGTTCCAGGGGTCTCTACCGTTCCCTTAGCAGAAGAAGACATATTCTTAATTTTCAAGTCCTCTCTCTTCAATGTATAGGCCTTATTGGACAGTTGACGGCTATGTTGATGCGCCGCATTGACTCTGCAACTCTTCTGTTTCCGCTTCCACTTGGCAATCTTCCGTTTCGCTGCTTGAATCGTCCAGATCCTTTCTGCTGACGCGCCAGTTTTCTTTGATACCTACGGATCCTTATCTCTTTCTTTGATAAGTCAGGCAAAGGATACATACCTTTGTCTCCATCTGATGAAGAATAAGAGATGTTATAGGTGTTCAAGTCAATACCTATCGCCTTACCGTCATCCTCTCTTTCTATTAGATCAACCTTGTAGAGTATGCTCATCTTCCAATAACGTCCGTCTTTCTTTACCGTCACTTCAATCGGCTCTGCATCTGAATAGGGAGTACCGCCTTTTCTACGCATCTTCATCCAGCCAACCTTTTGAAGGTAAATGTTATCATCCACAATCTTAAAGCTACCTGTTGGAGCCGTAAACGATTTATGATTATACTTATTGTGAAATGTAGGGTGGTCACATGTTCCTGTAAAGAAAGCTTGCCAAGCCTCTGCCTGTCCTTTCAGTGTGTAACGAACAATCGCAGATGAGTACTTAGATAACCAATTCGTTTCTTTACGCAAGATAGGGTATCGTTTAATTAACCAATAAAAAGATGTTGAAGGAGTTTCAGGATCCTCATCTTCAACTTCTATGTTAGTTTGTTTCAGGATTTCATTCCACACATATAAACATGCCCCAATCAGTCCATGTAGCAGCAGGGCTTTGCACTGGGTATCAGGACACAGGCGATACTATACTCTATTCCCCGATAGCTACAGTTTTGATGAGAAGGGTTAGAAGCCTTTTTAACAGGCATACCTTGATGTTATGGTAAGCAATAGGATAGTGCAGTCTATCCTATTGTATCTGTTATGGTATTCTCCCGAATCAAATGGTTCCATTCTTTGGGTACTCACGTATATAATTCCCATTTTATTCATAGTTCTCTATGGGGTCGTTTGACCTCTTCTCAGCAGATCCTGCGCATCCAGTAACTTACCTCCCAGAGAGGAGAGATTCAACACTCTCTTCAATGGCTTCAGGGTTCTCCTGATGGATATAGGATCCGTAATCCAGAATCTTGTGAGTCCCTCTTGGCATTTGAGCAACCCAAGATGCATGAAAATCTTCCCACATATCCCGCCCTTCTTTTGAATCTCCAATCCAGACAGACTCCTCATTCACCCGCCTAGCCGTCAAAACCTCGGTCGGAATTGACGGAGCATCAGACATACGTATCGTCATCTGTTGATCAATGATTGATGCATACATCTGAAATTCTAACCCCGAAGCTCCAGATAACGTTGACTGAAAACGCTTCATCCGCGTCCAGTATATCTGCCATGCGTCCTCATCAAAGACCTTCCAAACGGTTGACTGACCTTCGTGATGAGGATCAATGAGTAGTAATCCTTCTACCTCTCCAGGGTACTGATCTATATACTGGCGAGCAATAAATGAGGCCCCTGCGTGCGCAACTAGTAAATATGGGGGAGGTGCACCAATACTTTGAAGCAGACGCCTTAGCTGATTGGCCATCTGCTCAGGTGATGGCGGCGTGTTTGATTTTTGAGACAACCCAAGCCCAGGCCGATCATAAGCGATCACCCGAAATTTTGAAGCTAAACGCTGATGGAGTGACTCCCAAGTCGTCAGATTATCTCCAAGACCTGCAATTAAAACGATCGTTGTTTCACTTTGGCCAACATCAACATAATTGATCATGAGTCCTTCCAATTCTATACTGCGGCCGACTGGATACGATTCCCCTAATAACCATGTCTCAGTTTCTGTGTGATCAGGGTCAATGCCTGCGATGCTTCTAAACGTTGCCTCGTCAAGTTTTAGAGAATCTGTATTGGTTCCTGGAGGTGCCATGATCGCGCCTCCAAACCCTCCCCATGGATCTTTGCATACACCGTGATAGACCCCATCAGGAAGGCGTGCCATAGTACAGGGAAGGTCAAAGGAGGGTGTCCAAACAAATAATAAACTATCGGATGTCACGCGGATATCTTTGAACTTAAATGAGCCATATGTCTTCACCTTCATTGTGATTTCAACCCCTTGGTTGGTGTTTTGAACCTCATAAACTGAGTTCATGTAGCGCCCAGATCTATGGATGATCACTCCTACCCAATCCCCATCTTCAATCGTCTGAGAGGATATCTCAGAGATTGAACTAACCAAGATCACGGCAATGATCAGTAATTGCTTGTACATCATTGACTTGATTCACTGACTCTAATTCATTTATGAAATTTCGTGCGATTTGATGTTCGGGATCACCCTCCAAAACTTCCATCCACACCATACGTGCGCTTTCAGGCATCCCTGACTGTGCATACGCAATCCCTAAGTTCAATTTTGCTGTCGTCAAATCAGGGTCTGCGCGCAAAATTGCTTCAAGCCGTTTGCTGGCTTCCTGAGGATCCCCACATTCCAAATATAATGTGGCGAGGTTTGTTTGCATATATAACGCCAGCGCAGGAGGAAGATTGAGCGTTAATCCATTTTTGTATGCTTCAATAGCACGCGCATATTTTTTTGACTCACGAAGTCTATTGCCAAGCTCAATCCAGTTGATCGGTGAATTTGGATCATTATTGATGGCATTCTGCGCTTCATTGACGCGTTGTTGTAACTGCTGTGCCTCTTCAGCTCGCTCAAAATAAATCTCCGCATCACTTTCCATTCCAAGCCTCATGTAGGCTTGTCCGAGATTAAACTGTGCCCCATGATGCCATGACCATTGTGTAGCAACAGGTTCAAGGTATTTACGGGCCGCATCAGCGGAATCAATCCGAAAATACTGTGTTCCAACGATGTACTGATAATCCAAATCGTCTGGACGTCTCTGTAACCCAGCCAGAGACATTTCAAGCGCCTCTTCAAGATGTCCAGTTTCCTCTAATAGTTGTCCAAGCCACATGTATGTCGTTGCATGTTCTGGATCTAGTTCAAGTGCTTGTTCATACGCTACCTTCGCACTATCTGGTACACCCAGTTTTGCGTAGGTGCGCCCCAATTCATGATACAGTGCCGTGGTCGGGCCAATCACGGATTCTTCCTCTCTGTAATAGTTCACTGCATCGCGAAGTTTTCCCCTCCGAAAACTGTTTAATCCCATATCAAATCGTGCACCTACGTACTTAGGATCAATTTCCAGAACAATCTGATAAGCAGCCTGAGCGATCTGTAACTGATTCAATTGCGTGTAAATTCTACCTCGCAAAAAATGGAGATCTGCTAAGTCTGGCGCGTAGACTTCCACACTGTCAGTGTAGTCCAATGCCACATGATATACACCACGGGTAAACGCTTTCTCAGCCTCCACCATATGACTGGCAATCGGCGGAGGTAGAAGCAGCCTCTGCTTCTCTGCTATTGAGAGTTCTTGCTGACACCCTGAAAAAATCGTAAAGCATCCTATTAGGACAACAGCGGCAAAAACCATTCTGCCACGGCGGTTGCATGGCATTGGTTGATCCGTATCAGATTGGTCGCTTACGCGTTCTGAATAGTGACCATGATTCAATAATGGGATCATATCTCTAAAACTAACTGATAGAACTTTCATTCATTTTCCTCAAATATAATAGTTCCTGCAGGAACATCTGAAAATAATTCTTTTGCGCCGCTTGGCCAATGAATCACCAGTGAATCTATAGATTCAGCCTGTGCTAATCCAAACAATGGCGATAACTGACTTTGAGAAAGGTAGCTGGTTCCTAAGCGCACATACCGCTCCTGCCATTGATCATTGGCCTTCACACGCACCCGGCTGCCTATCGCATTCCTGTTGCTTTGTGTGCCTGTGAGCTTCACAGTTAAAGATTGACCGACTTCGGTATCATTGCGCCACAAGTGTACAGGCCCTCCATTTTCTGTGATCAATAGATCAGGGTCACCATCGCTGTCATAATCGGCCCACGCTGCCCCGCGAGCGACCATTGAATCAGCGAAAACACCAGCCGGTTCGGCGACCGAAAAACGTCCTTCACCAGTATTGATATACAACTGGGGCTGTTGCTTAAACGTAACTCCTTGTTCAACCTCCCCAATATCCTCGGTAATATGTCCATTGGCTGTCACCAAGTCTAAGTCACCATCTAAATCAAAGTCAGCGAGTACCAGCCCAAATGTGAGCGTTGGCAAACTTGGGCGCCCGATCTGAGATACTGCCGCACGCTCTGTGAAAATTCCACTCCCCGCATGGCGATAAACCCCTACCATTTCGCCAGAAAAATGTCCAATAAATATTGTCTCCTCTCCTGTTTTATCTACGACACCAATATCAAGTCCCATGCCGGCACGAGCACGGCCATTCTCATCAAATGCGATTCCACTAGCAACTCCTTTTTCAATGAATTGGCCATTGCCCAAGTTTGTAAAAAGCAAATCTCGCTGAGTATCGTTGGCAACAATGAGATCTGGCCACAGATTTTTATCAAAATCAATACTTGTAGCGGCAAGTGTCTTGCCAGGGAGTTCCATAAAATCATCTGACTGCTCTACAAAGGTTCCATCACGCTGATTTACATAGAAACGACTAGTGATTCCCTCATATTGCTCGGGTGTGCAGTAGGACTTTTTATCTCCAACACGGGTACAAAATATGTCATCTTCGGGTGTCCAATACACATAGTTACCAACATACAAATCAAGCCAGCCATCAAGGTTTGCATCAAAAAAGACGCTGGCTGTGCTCCACTCAGTATAGCGGCCAAGTCCTGCTTCCTCACTGACTTCTGTAAAAAAACCCTGCTCATTACGAAGCAATAGGTTTTCATAGAGAGCGGTCACATAGATATCAGAGTCACCATCATTGTCATAATCAGCAACGCTGACACCAAATGCATAGCTACGAAGTGATTGTAAACCGACCTCTTTAGTCACATCCGTAAATCCTCCCTCTTGACGGCCCTGAAATAATTGAATTGCAGGTTGATCCACATCAATTATTGATGGGAATTTGCTCCCAGACACCAAAACTATATCCATGATCCCATCTTGATTATAGTCAAGAAATCCACCACCTGCCCCCATCGTTTCAGGAAACCATTTCTGCCCAAATGCCCCTGTCTCATGCCGAAAATCTCCTAATCCAGAAGAGGTAGTCACGTCAGAAAAGACAATCTGCACATCTCTCTGTGTGCCACTCATGTCTTGTGAATCTGTTTCGGGTTGAACACATCCAAACAGTAAAATAACTTGTGCGAATATGGCAGATGGATAGCCCCCGAATTTACGGAACATCTTCTATAAGATATAGTGTTGTATTAACGGGTAGGTCATACTCTATAGTCTGTTGGCCGTTTGGCCAACGTACGAATAAACTATCTGGATTTGCAAGTAATCCGAAAAATGCTGCCGACTCTGAGTGAGACAGGTAGCTGGACCCGCTACGAATACGGCGGACCTGCATTTGACCTTGACTCCAAAGCTGGATCTGGGCGCCATATGCATCGCGGTTACTCACAGAGCCGGTCAATTGGACTCGAAGCCACTGGTTGGATCGCAAATCATTTCGCCATAAATGAGCCGGTCCATTATTTTCAACCATCAGCACATCTAAATCTCCATCGCGATCATAATCTCCCGTCGCGAGACCGCGACCAACATAAGCGTTTGCAAGGGGACTGGCCAGATGAATCTCAGAAAAGAACCCCGTACCATCGTTTAAGAACAGCTGTGGTCTCTGCCGGAATGTGACTCCATCCACAATCTCGGCAATGTGCAGTTGAACATGACCATTTGCGATCAAGATGTCTAGGTCTGCATCCAGATCAACATCAAACAATGCTAAGCCAAACGTCAGAGTCTTAAAGCTGGGTTGTCCGATTCGTGATGTAGCCGCACGATCATTGAAAATATTTTTTCCAATATGCTGGTAAACGCCCACCATTTCATCCGAAAAATTTCCTACAAAAATTGAGGGCTCTCCTGAATCATCAACAACACCGACATCAATTCCCATTCCAGCGCGTGGCTTTCCATGATGATCATAGGCGATCCCACTAGAAACGCCTTTTTCTATAAAAGTACCATCTCCTTGATTCAAAAATAGCATATCCCGCTCTGTATCATTTGCAATCACCACATCAACCCAGCCATCCTGATTGACATCTAATTCTGCGACTCCGAGTGTTTTATCCCGAATGGCGTCTACGCCTGACCAGAACCCAGCCTGCTCGGTCATATCCGTAAATGTACCATCTCCTTGATTTTCATAGTAGCGGCTAGCGATACCCTCGTACACTTCAGGCGTGCAGTACACCTTACTTCCGCCGAAGCTACAATAAATGTCATCCTCAGGAGTCCAATGCACATATGTCCCAACAAAAAGATCTAACCACCCATCTCGATTCCCGTCAAAGAACATTGCACTGGTACTCCATTCACTCGCTGAGCCGACCCCCGCCCGAATGGCTACATCTTCAAAAATGCCATCCTGATTACGCAAAAGCAAATCTCGGCCAACCGTTGTAACAAAAATATCCTGATCGTCATCGTTATCGTAATCGCCAATCGTGACTCCAAGGCTATAAGCGCGCAGTAAAGCAAAGCCCGCAGACTGGGTCACTTCTTCAAACTGATCGTTACCCAAGTTACGAAACAACCTCAATGCGGGATGAGCACCCAGTGGGGGCTTCCCATCAAACGCACCACCAGTGATGACAAGAATGTCTTGCCATCCGTCATTGTCGTAATCAAAAAATGCTCCTCCAGCCCCCACAATTTCAGGTGCCCAAGATTCTCCGAACCCTCCATTGGTGTGGGTCACTCCACCGAGACCGACTTCTTCTGTCACCTCTGTAAAGTAAATCTCAGTATTCGTTGATGTTGAACAGCCCATGATTAAAGACATACCGACACCAAGAAAATAGCGCATCGCTAATTGATCGCATTAAACAATGGGCGTTCAACCCACCCCGCTTCTCCTTCAATCACATGTATTTCAGTATTCACGGGTACATTATACAGGCTTTGAGTTTCTCCGCTTGGCCAATCTACCCGAATACTGTCAACAACCTCTATCTCTTTCAAACCAACCGAGGCCACCACTTCATTCTGAGACAAATAACTGGATCCTGAATGGATTCGCCGGTGTTGTAGTTGACCTCCAGCATAGATACGTAGATGGGTTCCAAATGCATTGCGATTACCGATGGTTCCAGTGGCGGTGACGCGTAACCAATTCCTCCTCTGAATATCATTGCGCCAAAGGTGTGCGGGCCCATTATTCTCGACAATGATTAGATCAAGGTCTCCATCCCGGTCGTAATCTCCATATGCCGCGCCACGGGCAACCATTTCAATTTCTAATGGCAAAGTGGTGGTAGCAGGGATTTCAGCAAAGAATCCATTCCCATCATTCTCAAACAACTGTGCCTTCTGTTCATAAGTGATTTTATCTTGACCGACTAAGCGATCTGGATAAACATGCCCATTGGCAACGAAAAGATCCAGATCAGTATCAAAATCCACATCAAAGAGCATCAGGCCGAAGGTCAGTGTGTTGAGGCTTGGCTGACCGATCTGCGATCCTGAAGCGCGGTCCTTAAATATTCCATTACCAAGATAGCGGTAAACGCCAATCATTTCAGTAGAAAAGTTGCCGACAAATACCGTTGGGGCATCAGAGGTATCCACGACTCCGATATCAATGCCCATCCCTGCGCGGGCCTCACCGTGCTCACTAAATGCTAAACCACTTTGAACGCCCCGCTCCGAAAATGAACCATCGCCATTGTTGAGGAAGAAGAGATCGCCTTCCCCATCGTTTGCGACAACAAAATCTGGCCAACGATCCTGATTAAAGTCCCATTCTGCAACGCCTAGCGCCTTGCCGAGGGAATGATGCAACCCCGCGCTATGGGTGCGTTCAGTAAATGAGCCATCCCCCATAGACTCATAGTACCGACTCGCTTGTCCCTCATAATCTGCGGGAATACAATAGAGCTTTTCGGTCCCTCCTTCTGGGCAGAACTTGTCTGTCATTGGAGTCCAGTCGGCATAATTGCCTACATAAATGTCAAGCCAGCCATCCCGGTTGGCATCAATCCATAGCGCTGAGCTGCTCCACTCATCTTCTGAACTGAGTCCAGAATCTATCCCTCGCTGTTTAAAGACTCCAGCATGATTTTCAAAGAGCATGTTTTCATTCAAATTGGTAATGAATAGATCTTGGTCTCCATCGTTGTCATAATCTGCAGCAGAGACCCCTAAGGTATACGCAAAAATGTCCTCTAGTCCGACTTGATCGGTCATGTCAATGAATGTGCCATTACCTTGATTTCGGTACATCCACAGCGATTTATACCAAGGATAGGGTAAACGATCCCAGTATCCCCCTCCTGCAAGAAGAACATCCAACCAGCCATCTCCGTCATAGTCAATAAATCCAACACCTGATCCCATCTGCTCCGCATAATACTTCTTACCATCCGCTCCATTATCGTGTCTAAAATCACCTAGGCCTGCCTCAATGGTCACTTCGGTAAATTGAATATATTCAGAATCAGATGGCTGATGACATCCTAAAGTCCCAAGTATGACTGCAAAGAGAAAAAGAATTCTACAGGTAACTAATCGGTTTGTGACGTGTGTCATCCAAAAAGAAAGGAGAGCGGGGGAATCCTCTATCCTTGATAGCCGTGTAGCAATGACTGTATTCGTTTTACGAGATTATAGATGATTATACCCACAGAGGTTCGTAATTTATGAAAAACATTCAAGATATAACAAACCCGTTCAAGATCTTATCTTGGTTCTAATATGGAAAGCTATACCCCAGAAAAAAAGTTATTCAATTCTTACTATTTGTCGGTTTGAATTCCACGCCTACGCGACATTATCGCTTTGTTAGCGTGCTAGACTACGAGTATAGCTTGTGCTGGAACAAACAACGATAGAACTCAAGGTAGTTTACGCAACTTCATACTCTCGTTCAGTCTCAAGGTCAAAATCACTTGACCCTCTTCCGAGATAACCGCGTATATAAGACACCTCTTTGCCAGATTTGTACACCTCTGTTTTCACATCGTTTAGCTCGTGTTTTACCTCACTTGCATCCACTTTTAACCCGCTCACATCCCTTTTCACCTCGCTCATGTCCTCTTTTAACCCGCTCACATCCCTTTTCACCTCACTCATGTCCTCTTGTAACTCACTCACATCCCTTTTCACCTCACTCATGTCCTCTTGTAATACACTTATCTCCTTTTTCACCTCGCCCATGTCCTCTTTTAACTCACTCACATCCCTTTTTACCTCGCTCATGTCCTCTTGTAATACACTTATCTCCTTTTTCACCTCGCCCATGTCCTCTTTTAACTCACTCACATCCCTTTTCACCTCACTCATGTCCTCTTGTAATACACTTATCTCCTTTTTCACCTCGCCCATGTCCTCTTTTAACTCACTCACATCCCTTTTCACCTCGCTCATGTCCTCTTTTAACCCGCTCACATCCCTTTTCACCTCGCCCATGTCCTCTTTTAACTCACTCACATCCCTTTTCACCTCACTCATGTCCTCTTGTAATACACTTATCTCCTTTTTCACCTCGCCCATGTCCTCTTTTAACTCACTCACATCCCTTTTTACCTCGCTCATGTCCCTTTTTACCTCGCTCATGTCCCTTTTCATCTCGCTCATGTCCTCTTGTAATCCACTTATCTCCTTTTTCACCTCGCCCATTATTTCCTTCTTTATCCCATTTACCTTTCGGTCTAATGCGAAATACACTCCGAGCAAAAAACCGATAATGGTAACCAAACTTACAATTGTGGACAAGTCAAAAACCGTTACAGATTCCATTATAATTTAGCCGTTTCTATAAGGATTATATACTTACAACTACTATTGTACAAATGCCATACCTTTTTAGATCCATACACTCATTCACATAACATACTGGTGTAGAAAGGAAGGTTCCCATTCGGGGGTTGGTATGCATTGTTTCGGATTACACTTTGTTATAAATTTAGGCAAATCGTCATGGAGAAAGAGACTTTGAGCAATGGCGACGGTATATCAATCTGGTGTCCACATGCTAGGCAAAAGCCATAATGCTCAATACGTCGGAGCTGCCAAGATATTGGGGCCTTCCGCCTAAAGTGTGAGAGAAATCGTAAATTTAAGGAATTTTCGTATCATACGTGGTAGGATTTCTCCTACTGACTATGGTTAATTATCCACGTAACAATTTAATCAACAAATGAAAAAGAATTCGGTGAGTAAAAGTTTAGGTATAGAGGCACCATGGAAGATTTTAGAGGATGCCTATGATGATACAGCGAAACAGTGACGGTGACTTGTACTGACACATCGTCACTGGAGTGTCCAAAGTGTGGAAAGGCGAGTCCATTTTATGATTTGCGATCTGCGCGTCAATGGCGGCATTTGGATACCTGTAACTATCAAACGGCGTTGAGAGCGCAGGTTCCCCGGGTCAAGTGTAGTGAATGTGGGGTAAAGACGGCGCGGGTCCCGTGGGCGGGCCCGAGTTCTCGGTATACCTAGTGCCTGACAAAAAACCCCTACTTTGGGGAGTCACAATTTTTTGCGGGGGCTTAGTATACGAATTTTTTATTAACTGCTAGGCAGACTCACCGATTTTAGTCTCAAAAATTTTGATCTGTTTCACCGATCCGCAAACCTCACCTATATTTGATCCAAATTCAGTGCGCAGAGCATCAATTTGGGTTGAAATCTTTGCCGTCCAGACGCACCTTTCCCACCTCCAATGGTGGAGTAAGTTTTTTTGTGACTCAGACTTTTACGCCGCTTGGCGAAACGACTCTCGGTGTCGGGCCATTAACACCTTCCCGATTCGGCACAAATTCGTGGCGACCACACTTGCGCCGATGCTTCGCGCAAACCCCGCCTTACCTCCTTTGGTGCGAATACGTGCACCGCCATGCTGAAGTTGATACATGACTCAATCTGCGCATGCTGCCGACGTTTCCGCCGATTCTCGTTCGCGCTCTGCCTTGTTCTTATAGCCCTTTTTGGGAAGAATGACCTCTATACCCAGAACGCTTAATGCCTCAAAATTCTGAGGCGACCAAAACCCGCGATCAAAACTCATGGATCCAAGGTTTTCAAACTCTGTCCGATACTTGGTGGCGATCTCAATGGTCATATCTACATCTGATTGCGTCCATATGATCTCCCATCCCAGAATCAAGCCATGTTGACATTGGGTGATCGCGACGGGAACCCCCAATTCCACCTGATTGGGCATGGCCTTCCCCTTGACAATCCAACGCGTATGCTCGGCGATAATAACTTCTCTGCATTGGGAATCTTTTCCCCCTCTATCACATGAACCAAATCTACCAACCGATTGAACTGCTCAATCGCCTTTTCTAATGGCGCAATCCGACTTGAACTTGGGTCAAGTTCTTTGACCTTATCCAAGACCAGAATACACTTCTGAATCCGATAGTAACAAATCAAGGTTAAGACCAGCTCTGGATTCGTCTCACGCTTCTTGGTGGTGTTGATCTCCAAATAGGCATTGTTAACCGTAATGATCAAATGCTTTAACTGACGCCAGTGTCGTACGCCCCCAAATTGAAGGCCTCCCAGGCCCAAGCTGCATGGCCAGGATGATTGAATCGCGTAATAACCGCACATCATGGGGTTCCACCACATACGAATCCGTCCGCGCTTCCAAAGGCGCATCGGACGCAACCCCAAAAACCTCTAACCCATGATCCACAATCATCCGATTGAGGGTGGACCAAATGTCATCGGTGATCAGACTCACATTGTTGATGATCGTCTGCGCACGATACAAGGACTCATGACCAAAATCACTCGTATCATTTTGTAATAAGGTGCGCATTAGCACATTCGAGTTGACTTGAAATGTCAATCGGTCAAAATCACAATTCAGGCCAAACTTGAAGACGGCCAAGACAAAGATGCGCCAGTACGTCAACCCCGGGCGCCCCGTAGTCTGATCTGTGTTCTCTCCGATCGCCTCTTGCAGGTACATGACAATCCGATCCCGTAGATCTGTGGCCATCCAGATGGACTGCAATGCCAAGATGATTTAGGACGCGTCGTCTCTGGAATGAGGATCTACGAAAAGATCCTCAATGGAAGCCGTCCCCAGTGTCGGTTCAGTGTCAAACAGTGCGCGCATGGTCAATGATGTGATTAAATGAACGGTGAAGATTTTTCACATCTTGATCAATTCAGAAAGAAAAACCCCAGAAAAGTCCTATAAATACAGTGATATTCACCGCCACAGGAAAAGTTTCGAATTTTTCATGAAAAATCTTCAACGCCTAAAATAACCGCAAAATGAACAAGCAAACTATCGGTAAGTACTTGTAAATATAGCCCTTGCGATCCTATGCTACCCCAGAATTAGAGTTTATTGTCAGGCACTATCTATGACTTTGAGGAGTCGGTGATTGGGTGGATCAAAGAGGCGAGTATATTGGCGATTTCTCGTCAGATGGGGCTTGGATGGAAAGCCATTGCAGGCATTGTTCATCGTGCAGTACAACGTGGACTGGCAAGAAAAAAAGAGCAGGTCGTTGCGAACATCTGTGTTGATGAGGTGGCTTATAAGAAAGGACATAAGTACTTTACTGTCGCATCCGATGCCGATACAGCAACGGTGCTCTATGTCGGCATTGGGCGTGATCAAAAGGAATTGCTGCTGAATGAGCGGATTTAGAGAAGAAAAATGAGGAACATCCCGTTAAACCCAGTGAATCTGATGATTTTTAGGGTTAACTTCAGCTATATACACACAGAACGTCAGCAAAATGATAAGCACCAACAAAAAGTTTGCGAAACGTAACTTGGGAGCCTCCCTACTTTATGGGCGTTAGGGGCTTAGTGGGGATTGCTGATCAAAAGTTAGTTAGATCTTTATTTATCTAAAGCAGATAGATTTACCGCTGTATGATTGAGATTTTCTGAACATCTGGTGGCACCACCACGGTTGTGTCTCTCCCGTCAGGCCAATCAATATGTAATTTATTGATTTGATTGCGAGGCCCAATCAAGGAAATTAAACTGCTTTGAGACCAATACCCACTTCCCGCAACGACGGCTAATGCACTTCCAAGAGTTCCATCATGAAATTCAGCGCGTATCGTAGATCCAATCGCATGACTCAAGGTATTGGTGTACAACTCTACATGTAGTCCTACACCACTGACTTGGTTCTCATACTGAACGACTGGGCCAGCGTTTTGAGTGACAGCTAAGTCAAGCCGCCCATCCATATTAAAATCGGCTACAACTGATGCACGCTGAGAGCCATAAACTCTGATGCCTGATTGCTGGGCAGATACAGGTATAAGCCGATTGTGTTTATCTGAAAGCAAAAGAAGCCCCCGCCCGCTATCAAGTCGTGGAGCGCCTAACGGCATTTCAAAAAAATTCTGACTTAAAAATAGGTCGGTTCGCCCGTCACTATTAAAATCTCCTGGAACAGGTGCAAAAGCGGGAGACTTCTGAGCCTCCATAGGAAGGGAAACCGCCTCGTAGAAGGAGCCTCTATTTAAGAATACTGTCGTCTCCCAGTAACTGACCTCGTGATAAGGCGTACTTGTCAGAATAGATCCAAATATATCTTCGGGGGATTTGCTTGAAAACTCAGTGTACGTTCCGACCTGTTGTCGAAGTGAGGGCATCGCGTGAGTCAGCGTTCGAAAATCGCGCACGAATCCAAAAGCATCTACTTCTGGAGTCTCCTGAACTTCCAGCATCTCTATTGTGCTGTTATTGTCTAAATCTCCATAATAAACACGGAGCGGGATGTCTTGGTTGTACGGAAGATTGCGCCCCCAATTTGTTGCAACCAGGTCCATCCTTCCATCCCCATCAAAATCTGCTGGTGCAATTCCATTCCACCAGCCTACATACTCAGATAATCCGAGAGACCGAGTCATTTCTGCAAGCTGGCCATTGCCTTGATTATGAAATATCCGAGGTGGCCCCCACATGACCGCGAGCGCGAGATCTGTAAGACCATCGCCATTGAGATCGACTGCCGTAGCTCCCGAAACAATTCCCACATCTTCCAAGGCTACACTGAGTTGAGCATCTCGCACCAGATTTCCCCCATCCATTCGGAAGATTTCACTACTTGCTGGCGAGGGGTATCTCCCCGGTATAAAATGTCCTCCAACAAAAACTTCAAGTGAGCCGTCCTGCGTAAAATCCCCTAGCGCCAACGGGCCGGGGCTCTGCCGACCAAAGGTGAATGACTCTTCTATGCCACCAAGTGTGTTGATTAGAATTTTTGAAGCATCTCCATCCTCTTGGGGACTTCTCTCATAATTCCCTGATCCTGCGATGAATTTTCCAGATGTAGTGACTATCCCACCGTGATCTCCTAGTGATGGATTTCCAAAATACTGTTGAGTCATAAATCGCCCTGCTTCATTGACCGAAAATTGAAGCCGACTTCCTTTAGCTCCCCCTAATATCAAATCTTCATCTCCATCAGAATCAATATCTGCAACCGCTAATGCTGGTCCTCTCTGGCTGAGTTTATGAGGAAGGAGCGGTTGTCGATAAAAATCAGGGTAACTAGACTCTTCATGGCGGAGTTCTGTTGGCAATTCCCTAAAAAATGCCTTTTCTACAATAGCCGTGCTTGAATCTTGGGGCATTATTTCTGGATATTTGATCCAGTACTCTCTGTTCGGAAGAACTTCGCCTATTTGAGACACATGGCCATCTGGCCATCTGACGGTAATCTTAGCGCCTTCGGAATAAGCAAATGTAAGGGCAACGTCACTTGATGAAAGGTAGAGCCCACCTAAAATGACTTCTTGACTTTGGAGTGGGAGGTTAGGACTGCTAACACGTACCATGGCCCCAATTCCCTGAGAATTTGGTGGGCGCCCAATCAGGCGAATTAATAGTCTAGGATTCTCAGAATTATTACGAAAAACACCCACAGACTGATCTAGACGGTTAATGATGAGATCTTGATCTCCATCTAGATCAAGATCTGCAAGCGCCATGCCATGCGCTACATCTGGAGTGACACCGATGCCCCAGCCATCCTCAACCCATTCAAACTGCATGTTTCCCACATTACGAAAAGCGATATTGTGGAGATCAAGATCTGGAAAGTCAAGAAGGACTTCACGCCAAGGGCGGCGCGAAGAACGTGAGGCAATCTGGGCATCGGCATCCATGGCATCATAAGCATGCCCAGTCGTGAGCAGTAAATCAGGAAGTCCATCTAGATCAACGTCTGTAAATGAACTGCTCCATGTCCAGCCCGATGCTTCAACTCCACTCATGCGTGCAACCTCTGCAAAGGTTGAATCCCCCAAATTTTGCATTAGCATATTCTGCATTTCTTGGGGGCGCGCACGAATATCTCCCATAGAGAGGATTTCGGGTGGAACCACAAAGTGTTGTCTCTGACGCTCTGTATAGCTCCTACTTAACATATCGGCCAAGAAGAAGTCAATATGGCCATCTGCATTGATGTCAGCTGTTGCAACTGACATCGTCGATTGACTGGTCTTTCGTAATGCCAGTGTGGATGCAGCCTTAAATACGCCGCGAGGCGATCCCCACCAGAGCTGATCTGGACTTTCAAAATCATTGCATACATACAGGTCTGGATATCCGTCGTTGTTTAAATCCTGAAAGCGCACAGCCAATGTCCAGTGTTGAGGCACTTCAGTGAGGGGGGTACCATCTTCATCAAGAAATGACCCATCAGTGAACGAGCCTTCTAAAAAATAACCCTGCCCATCATTGAGGAAGAACCGGTCTGGCTCGGCAAGTTCAATCCGCATTAGACGATCACCTTGACGGATAAGTTGATATTCTTTGGCCCAGAACTCGCGTACAGAAAAGGAATCAACCATCTCTTCAACCACACGTTCAAATATGATTTCTTCTGGCGGCCAGATATCCTTAACCGTCACTTCCTTGTAAAATCCAACATACAAATCTAAATCATGGTCCCCGTCAATATCTGCAAGCGCCATAGAGGTAGCTCCACCAGATTGAGGTATATTTGCTGGGCCTGTCATATCTGTAAAATGCCCCGCCCCATCATTCATAAACAGTTGGACACCGCCCCCTAGTGAGGTTACAAGCAGGTCAAGGTCTTCATCTGCATCCACATCTGCAAACACCGCACCCGTAGATCTAGGGTTGACCAGACCTAGATTTGAATCTAGCGTAATGTCCTCAAACTCCCATTCCCCAAGGTTGCGATGCAGTGTGCTATGATGCTCCATTGCTGCCAGGAAAATATCTGGCAATCCGTCACCATCAATATCACCAATAGAGACACCTGAGCCGTTTACAACATGTCGGTTCGTTACAAATGCGGAAGTACTGATGCGGTTACTGAACGCAATCGCATTGGGAATTTCTGTAAATCCGTCTTCCTTTCCAACAGGAGAACGTAAGGATCGCTCCTGATAATCCCCATGAAATGTCCAAGGGTGATCTGGCTCGGAGGAGCAACCAACGAGCCATAACAAGCCTAGAAAAAATAGCCGAAAAAGCCTATCCGTCAAAAATTGAGGCATTCAACGGATATTACATCACGCCAGCTTTGAACTCATTTTCAAGGTAATCGGCAATTTCCTCAATATAGGCTTCTCTTTCTGGCGTCATTGGTATGGGTTCCCAGTCTCCTCCGACAACCAGACGAGACTCAAATTCAGCTTCAAAGCGAGCGGTATACGTACTTGCAGTTCCTAATGCTCGACTTCGGGGCCGTGCACTGACCACGATACGAATTCTGACTTCTGTATACCCAGATTCTAACTCATCAGCAAAAGGTGAGACATCTTTCCACGACGTCTCTAAGCGAACATCTTCTGCCGTATTCACTTCACGATTAAACCGGTATCCATAACGAGTGATCAGTGCATCTTGAGAGGTTGACACAATGTGACCACGACCAGAAGTCCCTAAATTGTCACGAAATATAGTGTCAGGTGTCCGTCCAGATTCTGAGCCTGGTCCAGAACATGCACTTAGAATGAAAACTATGGCAATAGTACAGAATCTGAATTGATACATTTGATTGCGGCTAGTAAGGTTTAAAATAAAAGTGGACAGAACTCAATAGAGAACTGTCCACCTTTAGACTAATAGCCCAAGACAATGTTCAGCTATCTAGGATAGTAGCTATCTGTATCTTCAAGAAACGGCCTTGGTGCACCACCTGTTCCGCCGACACCTCCGAATGTATAACTCTGTAAGCCCAGAGTTTCTAACTCTCGTCCTGGAACGGGGAAGTGGATTGGTGTTCCTTGAACAAGATCCCCCAATCCGCGCTTATCAAAATAGGCCAACCCAGCGGCAGTTTGAAACGTTTCAATTCGCCGTTCATGCTTGAGTTTCGCCCACAGACTCGCCGAGTCCAGATGACTCTGATCATCAGAGGGAGAACCCGCTGGATCCGATCCAGAAGCAGGATTCATCATTCCTCTGCCAACCCGAGTTTTGTTCAGGATTTCAGCAACCTGGGCCGTACTGCCACCCGTACGCAACAACCCCTCTGCCTTATAGAGATCCATTTCTGTTACGAGAATATGTGGCATGAGGCCAACTGTGTTATTAGTATTGTAGTATTGATATCTCTTATGATTATGCGATGAGTAATGATAAGTACCACGAGCAGCGGGGAAAGGCCCATTGGTTCCCTGATATTCAAAATCCGATCCATCAACTGTCGGGTCAGAGTCACTCCCAACGATTCTACGATCCGAAGTGATTACATCAAACACAAAACGACTTTGTAACGGTGCTGCTAACCACGCGGCATAACCACCAGACTCATCAGCAGGGCCAATAGTACGATAATCGGCCCTACTCCATATCGTTCCGTTCTGACCATAGAACTTAAGACAATCATATACTGCTCCAGGCTGAGTATCATTGGGTGCAAAGTCGGTTTGAATTCCGCTATCAGCCAAGCCCATGACCTGATTCCAGTCTACGGCAGCACGCGCTGCTTCATCCCGGGCGACCTGCACCATAAAACGTGCTATAAATGAATTGATCAGCCTCACCATTTCCTGAGATGTCAGTGTTAATCCCCAGATCCAACCTTCTAATGTAAAATCATTAGCACTGGCTATTGCTCGTGCCTCTTCAAGGATTCGTATAGCCTCTTGGTTTACTTCCGCATAGGGGCGTAACTCAAGTTCATCATTTTCAAGATCTACAGTTTCATCAAAAACAAATGCTTGGTCATAGATGAGAGAGAGGGATCCATGCATTAGCCCCTGATTCATTTTTACAAATGCTTTAAGGCGAGCAGTATCTTGAGCATCTTCACTTTCGTCGCGTGTAAATATGTTATTATCCACGCTCTCTTGTTCCTCCGCATTACTAATTGCAAGCAAAACATCGTTCGTATTTGAAATACCTGCGTAGTTCCAAAACCACGGATTTCTCACAACACCAGCACTACTGTAAGTTGGACTATTGTCCCAGGCAATCCTTGGCTCACTAGACATGTCTCGCATTGCCCAGTTAGCCCATGAAGACGAGTTCTCGTCTGCAATTGTTGAGTAAAAGAATGCGCCAGCGTTACATGTTTGAATTGCCGTCCAATAATCCTCAAAAGTACCGCGAGCTAAATTGACGACATCACCAGTCTGGGCAAATGCGATGGCTCTATCAGGTGCATTCTCGTTCTCCACAGCGAGATCCTGACACCCCACGATACTAATTGAAATAACTCCGATCAGCAGATAAAACGCAAATTGATTCATCAGTCTAAATGTAATACGTGTCATGTTATAACCTCTATCGTCTAAAATTGAAACTCTATTTTTCCTCGAATCGTTCGGAGGGCTGGATAACTGAAATTATCTACGCGATAGAGCGTTGGATCCCATCCAGCATCACCATCATCTCCTACTTCAGGATCAAAGCCAGAGTAACCAGTTATGGTGATCAAATTACGCCCAATAATATTGAACGAAAGAGAATGAAGAGCGCCACCGAAGAAGCGGGAAAGCTGTTGACGGTTGAGGGTATAACCAACAGACAATTCACGCAATTTAAGATATGTAGCATCCTCTACAAAATGACTATTTTTCGCGGTAGCATCATATAGTACCTCATAATAGGTAGTAGACTTTTTCATCTCTTCTAGTTTCTGTCCTTGATCCTGATCGGCTGACCGTCCATCTCGATAGCCCCATTGCTTTGTAAAGTTATACACATTACCACCGATCTGGGAACCCAGTAGCATATAGAGTCGAAACCCCTTGTAGGTGAAGGTTGAATTAAAACCAAGGTTAAAATCTGGAAGTCCACTCCCAATCCGAACCTGATCAGTTTCGTTTTCTTCGTCGTAATATTTGATTGGAATACCCCAGCGATACTTTTCATCGCCAACCTCAACTTCAGTTCCCCATAGATCGTCATCTCCACCCAAAACACCGTCTGGCCCCGCCCCACTCGTATAACTATTACCTGAGCCAACTGCCACTACATAACCATCATCATTTATATCAAACAACCCCTGATCAACTCCTGTTGGAAGTCTGGACAAATCTGTAATAAATTCATTACCGTACATCGCCCCGATAATATTGCCCTCGCGGAAAAAGAATAAACTTTGAGGTCCTCCTAAGAATGGATTGGAATCAAACCTGCTTATTTCCTGACGAGTACGGTCAAAAATGACCCCAAAATCGAGAGACATGTCTCGCGAATTAATGACATTGGCATTCAGGCTTGCTTCAATGGTACTAGTGGATAAATCGCCAGCATTCCGCCATTGACTGCCAAAGCCATAAACACCAGGTAGGGGAACCGCTAGAAGCATATCATCAACCTTTGTATCTGCATAAACTAATTCAATGAAGAGACGATCAAGAACGCCAACATCCAATCCAAATTCCAATTCAGTCTGTAACTCTGGCTTTAGAAATGCATTCCCTAAGGTAGATTTAGAGAGTTGTCCATCAGCCAGGAAAAGTGTTTCGTACTGTGCCTGAAAACGTGGACGCCCTCCAGCAGTGCCTAAGGAAGCCCTCAACTTGAATTCGGTAAGTGGAGTATTGTTTGGCCAGAAAGATTCTTCAGAAATTCGCCAAGCTAAACTACCACGATAATATGGTTGCCATCTCTCTTCAGCTCCAAAAAGAGAGCTACCATCATATCGCATGAGTACATCCACGATATACTTATCCTTGTAATCCAGTCCAGCGGTCGCATAATATCCTTCGGAACGAACCGTTTCGGTATAGTTTCCAAAATCTCTGCTACCAGAATCACAGCCTTCTTCTCCACAGAACTGTTTTACATTAGAGAGGTCTGTGAGACCTACGGTTACAAGATTTTCACCAATAATAAATTCGGAAAAGTAATCAGATATCTCGACCTGAGATTTTAATTGACCTCGAGTCGTAAAGTCTCCAAATCGTTTCCGAAGGGACACTGTTAAATCGTAATTGATTGCCTCTGAAAGTACATTTCTGCGCTCAATTCGGCCGCTATTGACTGAACTTGGATCTATTGATTCAAATCCTATATCATAGAATTCTTGCTGATCACGATCTCCACGGTCATAACTGAAACTACTCTCGATGTCAATCCATTTTTCTGGACTCCAACGTGCACGAAAATTACCAAGTAGGCGTGACCTTGATCGGTTGATATCGGTATTTCTTAACACATAGATGGGATTTTCCTCAACTGAAAGAGGATCTGCCTGGACGTCGATAATTTCTTCGCCAGTTTCTGGATCCACTTTGATCAAACTAACAAGCGGATTCGTAAACATAATCCCAAAAAATGGATTGAAGAATGCATCTGATCCTGGTACACCAGTCAATCCATCATTAGATGATTGAGAATAAAATACAGAGCTTGACAGAGATAAATTTTGTCTAACCCGGTGATCCAGATTTACGCGAAAGCTACGTCTCTGATAGCCACTAAGCCTATCAACTGACCCCTGCTCAACGAGATTCGTAAATGACGCAAGGAAATTGGTTTTTGAGCTATTCTGGCTTATGCCTACATAGTTTGTCCATGCGTTGCCAGGATTAAAAATTTCATCAAACGCATTATAGAGAGTGCCTTGGTATGGGTTGTCATAGAAAGCAGCCCCGTGGGGATTTGTTTCCTGAACTGCCCCAGGTCCATATCCATTGCCAAGACAGGTGTCACAGTCATTAACCGCTCCATCCTTGTTTAAGAAATTCCCCGATCCATCAACTTGCCAATCATGAGAATTGTTTGGTTGCAGACTTTTGGCTAGCCCTGACACTCCAAATTCATTGCGGATGGTCACCCGAGTTTGATTTAGGGGAGTAGTGCTGCCACGCTGTGTGGTAATATTGATCACCCCGTTTTGGGCTCTTGAACCATAAAGTGATGAGGCGGCGGCACCTTTAACAATTTCAATATTGGCAATATCTAAAGCATCAATATCAACTGTAGCAGAACCGAGTACCACACCATCCACGATATAAAGTGGACTATTGCTTTCATTAATGCTTGTGGATCCTCTGAGTCGTACTCCAACAAAAGCACCAGGGGCCCCACTGTAAGATAAAGCAGAAACCCCTGCGACTCTTCCTTGAAGAGATGCAATCGGATTAGATGCAGGTGCTAAGGTGATATCCTCCGAATCAACTTGGCTGACGGTGAATGCAAGTTTTTTTCTGGGAGTCGCCTCTGAAACGCCCGTAACAACAACTTCATCAAGTTGGAGAAGATCAACCGTTAGAACGAAATCTTCCGTCATGATGCCAGAGGCAATCGTAATAGTTCGGACTTGATCCGTATATCCGATATATCTAGCAACAACATCATACTCTTGTCCTTCGTTTCCAGCGGGGACCTGAAATGAATAATTACCTTCCACATCAGTAGACGCACCAACTACGAGTGCCTCAATGATCACATTTGCTCCGATAAGAGGTTCACCAGTATCATCTGTGACAGTTCCAGATATAACGCTCTGAGCATTAGATAGGTCAGGAACTAGTAGCACAAAAAGCGCAAAAAAGTAGTAACAAATCTGTTTCATGAATCTCCGTGTGTTTGTGAGTGGTTATTTTCCCAGTGATAAAAGTCCTGAGAATCATCAAATATAAGCATTATATTATTATCTATAACTATTGTGCCCTTCTTTGGTGAGAAAACCCGAGTCCAAGTAATGAATTACAAAAGATCCAATATATTCAAATGCTGAGGATGATGACCTTTGCAGAGTATTTCTACCCATGAATGATATATCGTCACAAAATTCTGAGCGCTCTTTCTTCATGGCTATATATCATCAAAAGTTTAGGGAATTAAATATGTGTGTACCCATTAGTTTTAGTGCTGATGATTTCTTCAATTTTTTTAGTATTTTTTTGGCTCACAGGGCACTGTTTATTAGTGTCTGTCCAAGAAATAAAGCATCTATTCTATATGGGTTTACGAACTTAAACCAAGATTTTTGAAACGAAGATTTTTGAAGATAGCCCCGACAGCGGGATGATCATGTTCAAGATCACTGTTTTCAGTAAGTAACGCAATAAAGTCGCAAAATCTTCAATCTCATAATTGAATAAATTCAAAGCACATACAGAGTAGCGATTCAGCGCTACTAGGTGTTTTTCTGGACGGGCACTAGTTTACGAAACTCACGTTCGAAAATAAGCCCCAAAGTGCGCTATAATGGAAAGTTTTAAACATTAGTGGGAATTGCTGCAGATCAATCACTCCGTGAGGGAATCTCATTGACATGTTTCCTGATAATGAAACATCTGAGCAATGCTGGAACGGTTACTCCTGCCACCCACATGTGGTTGCACGAATGTGCAACCAACTATGCTCATCTCATGCCCTATCGGTATAGAAAAAAGAATTGCATGAAACGTTTAACGTACGCGTTGGGACTGTAATGCAAGATACTAAGTTGAGTTGTCAGATCTTGACAATCCCAATCTATATCCTTGATACAGGCATTAAAGGCGTTTCCAGTATGAAACTGCACCGTGATCTGATACCAAATAGGATATGAAGTCTATTTCTAATCGGATAAGAGTTCCGAACGTCAACTAATTTTCGGACAACCTGCCCAGCAAAAGGTAACACCAACCCCATGAGTGAGCACCAGCCAACCGACTGCGAACTTTGCATTGAGGCAGTAAAGCAGGGCATAGGCGACCCTGACTACATCTGCCAAGCCACCGAGCAACGCAAAATAGCATGGAAGACCTACAGCCTGTGCCTCGAATGCCTTGACCGAATAGACGAAAGAGAAAGACACATCATGCTCATCCTTCACGTTGACACAGAAGCCTACGAACCTCGTATAAAGAAAAAGGCAGAGGTGGGAGACCCCGAAGCCCAATACCAACTCGGCATGGCCTACTGGAAGGGAGACGGAGTAAAGCCAAGCCACAGAGCAACAGCCCTCTGGCTATCCAAAGCAGCAAAACAGGGACATCAACTCGCACAATGCTGGTTCGGGATTTATCACTACGAGATAGACAGAAGCCTCCTTGATCGCAGGGAAGCATTCAAATGGTTAGGGAGAGCCGCCGAGCAGGGGCATCCAGAAGCCCAATTTTACCTCGCCAAAAGCCTTAGTAGGGAAGCAGACCACAAATACGACTATGAAGAGATTTACTGGTTTAAAGAGGCTGCCAAACAGGGTCATGAAGGAGCCAAGCACTATCTTGATTGTGGCATTGAACACCTCATACACGAGGCCAGAGCAGCGGATGGAATAGATCCAATCCGCCCCCAGCCCCCCAAACATCCAAGCCATCAAAATCTCTCCCCTCCCCCATGAGCAACCAGATGCCACTGACATTCAACACCATTAGGGAGGGGAGTACTGATCTCAGCCATTTGCAATGTGAAACCTTGTGTGCCAGAGATGGGGCGGCTTCACGGAGTAAGTCTGACTCCGTGAAGCCTCATCAGGAATCGGGAAACCACCATCGGAGCCAACCAACCATGAAAACGACCATCATCCCCGAAGAGCAATGGGCCATCATGGGCACCTCGGTGGCTTACCCATAGGGAGTCAAAAAGGATTTCAACCGAGTAGCCCACTGGTACAGGGAAGCCGTAAAATAGGGACATGCACCGATCCAATTCAAACTCGGACAGGCCTACTACGCGGGCAGAGAATCATGAAAGACCTTACTTCATGTTATATTTTACATGGCATACCTGAACTTCACACTAGGGAAGATCTTTGACCAACCGAAATCCAACATGGTACAGAGCCGTTTCGGGGGTAGAATGACTGCGACCAGAAACACGGTATCCATGGCACCACCCGGGCTCACACAAAAAACTTCCCCCTCTCTGCGCTTTCTCACTCGTAGGAGTTGGAGTGAATTCGTCGTTCCTGTCAGCATAGGACCGATACCAGTCCTGAGTCCACTCCCATACATTGCCTCCCATATCAACTAATCCTGCTGGACTCTCTCCAAACCTCCCAACTGGTGAAGTGGTTGCATACCCATCAGCTAAGGTGTTGAATCTGGGAAATTGACCATTCCAGACATTGGCCATATACTGACCATCCTTGATCAAATCATCTCCCCAAGGATACTTGCCATCGCTATTAAGACGCGCCGCATACTCCCATTCAACTTCAGTGGGAAGGCGCTTTTCTGCCCACGCCGCATAAGCAACCGCATCATGCCATGAGACTTGCGTCACTGGATGATCATCGGGTGCTGGCGGATAATCAAAACCTAATGGAAAGGCCCAGTATGCTCCAGCTCTGAGCTCCCATGTTAGAGAAGAGTCATTAAAGATGCCCCCATCCCCAAACTCTTCCGCCTGTGTGATATATCCAGTCTCCGTAACAAATTCTCTAAATGCTTGAACAGTTACAGGAGAGATATCCATGAAAAACGAAGGAACACGCGTCCTAAATACTGGACGTTCATGAGGCATTCCTTTTTCTGAACCAATTTGAGAGGTTCCACTGGGAATATATACCATCCCATCGGGAGCCATGGGCGGTGGCTCCTGCATACAACCATTCACAAACCATAAAATGCAGAAATATAGAAATGTTACACTTGAAAAGAATCTATACATTTCAAGATATCATTTGAAGTCAGAGATCAATTTCGCATGCGGAGGTTCATGGCTCAACATAAACCCATAATTGAGATTTATCATATCTGAATAGGATGTCGTATCTACTTCCATGAAAAATGTTGGTTGCAATACCAGACGCTCTTTGACTACTTCACCTTACCCTATCACTACTAATATCTTTCTGATTTAGATATCGGATGCAGACGCATTTTGTACATGATCAAACGATTCATCGTTATGCTGATTAGGTTGTGCCTGTTGGTTCTTTGGATACTCGCGTGGTGGCTCAAGTATGATCGTAGATCAAATTCATGAGAAGCTTCTACGAAGTTGACGATAGATCATCTTTCATGAAATTTTCACAGATGGTGGAAGAATTAAGTTGCTATTTTTTTTGCCTATGTTTAAAAGGAGAGTGCATACAAAATAGTAGTACAACAAACTTATTGATTGAGGGAATATCCTCAACATTCTACGAACGTATGGTCTCACATTTGAGAAACCTTTCAGATGAGCTAATGTACACTTTCTTCAATCTGAGAAGATACTCACATCCCCAAACATAGGTTGAACAGCCTGTCCTTGTATACTAATGTATATTTCACAAATTGAACTCAAACATTTTCGGGGAATCAAGGAATTGGTCTTGCCTCTTGATGATCTTTGTGTACTTATTGGAGAAAACAATTCTGGCAAAACTACCATACTGGATGCTGTACGTATCTGTCTGACAAGCCCCCTTAGTGGAGACACACCTATTTTTGAGGATTATGATTACCATTTTCCTACTCCTGATTCCGAACCGTCAACGGCTGAACCTATTGAAATTATTCTGACGTTTTCTGAGAAAAAACAAGGTGAGTGGTCGGATAAGACAAAGGATTCTCTGATTAGAGCTGTACATGTTGACCAACGAAATTTTCGTATCGTCACTTTACGTCTGCAAAGTTCGTTTGATGATGCGTCTAATCGTTTTGTCTCAAAATATGATTTCCTTGATGAGTTTGGAGAAACGATAGCGGAGTCTGAAAGCTTACTGACTGAATTTCGGTCCTTTACTCCTATCTTTCATTTGGCATCTCTCCGTGATGCGGCTCATGAATTTCATGCACAGTCTCAATTCTGGTCTCCTTTTGTCCGTTCTCTCAATATTTCAGATGATGATAAAGCCGACTTGGAGAGAGTATTATCTGAATTGAATTCAAATGTAGTTCAACGGCATTCTACCTTTCACAGTGTTCAGCACTACCTCAACGAAATGGCGGAGTGTCTCCCGCTCGGGGAAAAGAATCCAGTTTCAATTGAAGCGATCTCTCCCAAAGTGTTTGACATACTCTCTAGGACACAGATTAAAATTACATCCAAAACTGGTGCGGGTATTCCAATTGTACGGCATGGACACGGGACCCAAAGTTTAGCCGTCATCTACTTATATGCTGCTTTTCTAAACAGTCATCTTAAAGATGCATACGGTGATGATTCCCAACCGCTACTTACCCTTGAAGAACCCGAAGCACATTTACACCCATCAGCTACGGGTTCCGTCGTAAAGTTACTTCGTGAGATTTCAGGACAAAAACTCATTTCAACACACTCTGGAGACTTGTTAGCAAGAGTTCCTCTTAATAATATTCGTCGACTTCGTCGCAAGAATGGAAACATTGCTGTATACCAAATTACCGAAAGTGACTTTACACTCGGTGATCTAGAAAAACTGAACCATAAAATCCGATGGACTCATGGGGCTCTGCTTTATTCCCGATGTTGGCTTCTGGTGGAAGGGAAAACAGAATCTATCCTTTTAACGGAATGCGCTCGCGCTCTGAACTATGACCTTCATTCCTATGGGGTATCACTTTTAGAGTTTGCACATATTGGTGTGGATAAACTGATCCGATTTGCAGATCAGCTGGGAATTGAATGGTACATCCTTGTAGACAATGACAGACAAGGCATCCAATATGAGCGGTCTGCACAGCGTTGCCTTGACACTAGGAAAGAATCCGATCATATATGCAGACTCAATCATGGAAATATGGAAGTATTTTTATGTATGGAGGGATTTGGGGACATCTATTTAGACACCGTCTCTGATCAGAAAAAAAGCGATATCACTGCAGACAATGGAACTCTTGAATATTGGCAACAGGTGGTTGCTGCCCAAAAACGCGTCTCTAAATCAATCAATTCTGGTGCAGTTGCACAAAAGATTGTTTCGGAAGGATCGAGTGTCGTCCCTCAGCTGATCAAGGATGTGATTCAAAAATCTCATAAACTTGCAAGTCAAGCGGCTTAATCATGGATGCTCCCTCTATAAAATTAAGTCATATTCAAGAGAAAGTCATCACTTGGGATAATGGCCCACTTCTTGTTCTGTCGGGGCCAAACTCTGGAAAGATGGAGATTCTTACCCATCGAATTGCATCCATGATCAACTCAACTCCGAGGGAGCACTTCTGGATTGTCGTGCTATCTTCTACCAGTAAAACCGTTGACGAAATTCATCGGCGCGTTCGTCCAATCGCACCAAAAGCAGAAAAACGTACTGTTCTTACTACATTTTATTCTTTTGCAGCCGAGCTCTTGCGCCGGAATTACCATCATGCTGGACTTGACCGCGATTTTACAATTATTACCCATGACAGAGATCGATGTGCTCTCTTAAATGAGGCGATTCAACATGCCCAGCACAGGTTGTATATTCCAGATATCACGGCCGAAAAATTGCTACCTGTGATTTCTCTTCTGATGGAAAGAGATGTTGCCACAGAGAACCTACCAAGTGTGATGGAAAACGTCTCGATTGAATATGCAAATATCGTGTCATCCATCTATCGAAAGTATTGCTCTCTGATGATTGAGAAGAATTCTCTTGACTCGGCAGGATTGATCAAGGTACTTATTGATATGTATGATAATAAACCTTATATACTAACGAGCTTAATACAGTGCGTTTATCGTCGTATCTGGGTTGACGGATTTCAGGACATTACTCCTATTGAATATAAATTTTTGAAAACCTTAATCGCCCCTGAACATCATAAAAACCTTCTTCTCTTTGCAGATGATGATCAATTAACCTATCATTGTAATGGTGTGAGTCTTAGTACGCTCCAAAAAGATTTCAATGCTTCAGTTCTTCATCTACCAGAAAACTCCAGATGCCCTCCTGCAATCATGATGCTATCAAATCGCTTGGTCAAGCAGGAGCCCTATGATCATGAGAAAAAAAATAATATACCTTTGAACAATAGTAGATTGGTCAAGCAGGTGTCTGATCATCACAACGAAGAGATCAATCTGATTGTCAACAGCGAATCTATCTTTAAGCATCAGGTGACTGTGAAAAAGTTTGATGATTTTGATCAGGAGGTTGAGTGGATCACGGATCAAATCAGGAAACATCCTTTAACGGAGCACAACCAATGCCTTGTCCTGTCTGAATCAAAAACACTTCTGACACTGGTTGCAGCATCCCTAGAAGGATCAAAGATTGCGGTAGACTTGGGGGCTTACCAATATGAATTTGAAAGCGCCGCTCTACGATGGTTGCATTCCGTCCTTCGTCTGGCTAATTCAAGGTCCAGTATGGAATACCTACGACTTGTTTGCAGAGATTTTTGTTCTCTTGAAAATATCCAACTTGACATCAACGATATAAGGTTATATTCAGCAATTGAAGATGGAGATTATCTGCGATGCTTTCAGCGAATCGCCTTAATGAATAAAGACTTATCTTCAGAGATGAAGCGTCTGATGACCGAATCATTTTCTCGTTTGATAGATTCTTTGGACTACCTAAGTTTTCAAAGGACGGCGTGTGCACTGTTTGATCACTATCATGAAACAAATGTGTTGTCTAATGACATGTTTGATCACTATGCTGTGGAAAAAGAAATTTGGACTGATCTTGTGCAGGCAGTCATTTCACAACATGGTGATCACCCCAGTTTGCATCTTTTTCTACGAGAACTACATTCGCGTTCCAGAACCTCACCTCTGATGAAAGATGCTGTTTCCTGTTGGACGATTCGTGAATCCAGAGGCAAAGAATTCAATCATGTCTACCTGATTGGCATGGTGGAAGATGTGCTTCCAACCTCAGTTGCTGTGGGCAAGGGAAAAGATAGCTTTGAAATGCAACGATCCCGCAAAAATTGTTTTGTAGCCATGACCCAAGCCAAAAAAACTCTTGGCCTTTCCTATTCTTCAAGAATCCATGGCGTAGAAATGAGTCCCTCCCGATTTCTTTACGAAATGGGATTACTGGACTCAGAATTTGATCCTTTATCCAGTAATTCTTCAACCCCCGAAAAGATGAATGCGTTAGAATTAAGCGTTTAACGAATCCTGATCTTATCTGAACTGATTCCTTAATCTTCCAAATTAGATTTTTTCATATCCATTCCCTCATTTTCCTTTGAAATCTGCCTTATTGACTCTGAACTGCCAAGATGATAGGTAAGAAAATGCTAACCAGTGCTTGTCCGAAAAATATCGTAGGGATCATGAAACATTTATTCTATATGGGTTTACGTACTTAAAGATAAGTTTATTGACATGAAGATTGGCCAACAGCGGATGATCATGTTGAAACTCATTTTTTAGTACAGTAACGTAATAAAGCCGCAAAATCTTCAATCTCATAATTGAATAAATTCAAAGCGATACAGTGTATGCGATTCAGCACTATTCATGTGTTTTTCGGACGGGCATTAACTATTCTCTATCGAGCACCACCCTACTATAGATTAATATTTACTTCAAACGCATGTGCCTCACATTTGAGAAACCTTTCAGATGAGCTAATGTACACTTTCTTGAATCTGGAAAGATAGCCCCCCCCCCCCCATATAATATAGTGGAACTGCTATTACCCAATGTATATTTCACAAATTGAAATCAAACATTTTCGGGGAATCAAGGAATTGGTCTTGCCTCTTGATGATCTTTGTGTACTTATTGGAGAAAACAATTCTGGCAAAACTACCATACTGGATGCTGTACGTATCTGTCTGACAAGCCCCCTTAGTGGAGACACACCTATTTTTGAGGATTATGATTACCATTTTCCTACTCCTGATTCCGAACCGTCAACGGCTGAACCTATTGAAATTATTCTGACGTTTTCTGAGAAAAAACAAGGTGAGTGGTCAAAAGAGATGACACGAATTCTATTTAGAGCTATATCGTCTAATCTGCTGATGATTCAGTATATCAAGTTACGTCTGCAAAGTTCGTTTGATGATGCGTCTAATCGTTTTGTCTCAAAATATGATTTCCTTGATGAGTTTGGAGAAACGATAGCGGAGTCTGAAAGCTTACTGACTGAATTTCGGTCCTTTACTCCTATCTTTCATTTGGCATCTCTCCGTGATGCGGCTCATGAATTTCATGCACAGTCTCAATTCTGGTCTCCTTTTGTCCGTTCTCTCAATATTTCAGATGATGATAAAGCCGACTTGGAGAGAGTATTATCTGAATTGAATTCAAATGTAGTTCAACGGCATTCTACCTTTCACAGTGTTCAGCACTACCTCAACGAAATGGCGGAGTGTCTCCCGCTCGGGGAAAAGAATCCAGTTTCAATTGAAGCGATCTCTCCCAAAGTGTTTGACATACTCTCTAGGACACAGATTAAAATTACATCCAAAACTGGTGCGGGTATTCCAATTGTACGGCATGGACACGGGACCCAAAGTTTAGCCGTCATCTACTTATATGCTGCTTTTCTAAACAGTCATCTTAAAGATGCATACGGTGATGATTCCCAACCGCTACTTACCCTTGAAGAACCCGAAGCACATTTACACCCATCAGCTACGGGTTCCGTCGTAAAGTTACTTCGTGAGATTTCAGGACAAAAACTCATTTCAACACACTCTGGAGACTTGTTAGCAAGAGTTCCTCTTAATAATATTCGTCGACTTCGTCGCAAGAATGGAAACATTGCTGTATACCAAATTACCGAAAGTGACTTTACACTCGGTGATCTAGAAAAACTGAACCATAAAATCCGATGGACTCATGGGGCTCTGCTTTATTCCCGATGTTGGCTTCTGGTGGAAGGGAAAACAGAATCTATCCTTTTAACGGAATGCGCCCGCGCTCTGAACTATGACCTTCATTCCTATGGGGTATCACTTTTAGAGTTTGCACATATTGGTGTGGATAAACTGATCCGATTTGCAGATCAGCTGGGAATTGAATGGTACATCCTTGTAGACAATGACAGACAAGGCATCCAATATGAGCGGTCTGCACAGCGTTGCCTTGACACTAGGAAAGAATCCGATCATATATGCAGACTCAATCATGGAAATATGGAAGTATTTTTATGTATGGAGGGATTTGGGGACATCTATTTAGACACCGTCTCTGATCAGAAAAAAAGCGATATCACTGCAGACAATGGAACTCTTGAATATTGGCAACAGGTGGTTGCTGCCCAAAAACGCGTCTCTAAATCAATCAATTCTGGTGCAGTTGCACAAAAGATTGTTTCGGAAGGATCGAGTGTCGTCCCTCAGCTGATCAAGGATGTGATTCAAAAATCTCATAAACTTGCAAGTCAAGCGGCTTAATCATGGATGCTCCCTCTATAAAATTAAGTCATATTCAAGAGAAAGTCATCACTTGGGATAATGGCCCACTTCTTGTTCTGTCGGGGCCAAACTCTGGAAAGATGGAGATTCTTACCCATCGAATTGCATCCATGATCAACTCAACTCCGAGGGAGCACTTCTGGATTGTCGTGCTATCTTCTACCAGTAAAACCGTTGACGAAATTCATCGGCGCGTTCGTCCAATCGCACCAAAAGCAGAAAAACGTACTGTTCTTACTACATTTTATTCTTTTGCAGCCGAGCTCTTGCGCCGGAATTACCATCATGCTGGACTTGACCGCGATTTTACAATTATTACCCATGACAGAGATCGATGTGCTCTCTTAAATGAGGCGATTCAACATGCCCAGCACAGGTTGTATATTCCAGATATCACGGCCGAAAAATTGCTACCTGTGATTTCTCTTCTGATGGAAAGAGATGTTGCCACAGAGAACCTACCAAGTGTGATGGAAAACGTCTCGATTGAATATGCAAATATCGTGTCATCCATCTATCGAAAGTATTGCTCTCTGATGATTGAGAAGAATGCCCTTGACTCCTCCAGATTGCTCAAAGTGGTCACTGATTTGTGGGAAAAGAAGCCTTACTTACTTGAGACCACAATACAAGTAGCATATAATCATATTTGGGTTGATAGGTTCCAGAATATTAATCCTGCTGAATATAAATTTTTGAAAACCTTAATCGCCCCTGAACATCATAAAAACCTTCTTCTCTTTGCAGATGATGATCAACTAACCTATCATTGTAATGGTGTGAGTCTTAGTACGCTCCAAAAAGATTTCAATGCTTCAGTTCTTCATCTACCAGAAAACTCCAGATGCCCTCCTGCAATCATGATGCTATCAAATCGCTTGGTCAAGCAGGAGCCCTATGATCATGAGAAAAAAAATAATATACCTTTGAACAATAGTAGATTGGTCAAGCAGGTGTCTGATCATCACAACGAAGAGATCAATCTGATTGTCAACAGCGAATCTATCTTTAAGCATCAGGTGACTGTGAAAAAGTTTGATGATTTTGATCAGGAGGTTGAGTGGATCACGGATCAAATCAGGAAACATCCTTTAACGGAGCACAACCAATGCGTTGTCCTGTCTGAATCAAAAACACTTCTGACACTGGTTGCAGCATCCCTAGAAGGATCAAAGATTGCGGTAGACTTGGGGGCTTACCAATATGAATTTGAAAGCGCCGCTCTACGATGGTTGCATTCCGTCCTTCGTCTGGCTAATTCAAGGTCCAGTATGGAATACCTACGACTTGTTTGCAGAGATTTTTGTTCTCTTGAAAATATCCAACTTGATATCAACGATATAAGGTTATATTCAGCAATTGAAGATGGAGATTATCTGCGATGCTTTCAGCGAATCGCCTTAATGAATAAAGACTTATCTTCAGAGATGAAGCGTCTGATGACCGAATCATTTTCTCGTTTGATAGATTCTTTGGACTACCTAAGTTTTCAAAGGACGGCGTGTGCACTGTTTGATCACTATCATGAAACAAATGTGTTGTCTAATGACATGTTTGATCACTATGCTGTGGAAAAAGAAATTTGGACTGATCTTGTGCAGGCAGTCATTTCACAACATGGTGATCACCCCAGTTTGCATCTTTTTCTACGAGAACTACATTCGCGTTCCAGAACCTCACCTCTGATGAAAGATGCTGTTTCCTGTTGGACGATTCGTGAATCCAGAGGCAAAGAATTCAATCATGTCTACCTGATTGGCATGGTGGAAGATGTGCTTCCAACCTCAGTTGCTGTGGGCAAGGGAAAAGATAGCTTTGAAATGCAACGATCCCGCAAAAATTGTTTTGTAGCCATGACCCAAGCCAAAAAAACTCTTGGCCTTTCCTATTCTTCAAGAATCCATGGCGTAGAAATGAGTCCCTCCCGATTTCTTTACGAAATGGGATTACTGGACTCAGAATTTGATCCTTTATCCAGTAATTCTTCAACCCCCGAAAAGATGAATGCGTTAGAATTAAGCGTTTAACGAATCCTCTATTTCGTCTCAGGGAATAATCCCAAATACTGATCTTCCACTTGCTGTGACACTCTCGGTGATAATAATGGAGAACCGATAAAATCATCCTCATAGTTATTCGTTGTTGAGTATTTAATCCCTAGCTTTAGTGTAAAAAAGAGAGGCTAATAGGGTTGTGTCAATCTTAGTTGAAACTTCCATCTGGCGGCTGGCAGATATATGGGCATATAACCTTACACTATGGCCATCATTATACAAAGTACAGTCAATAAGTGTGTATATGAATCAATCTATTCAACAGTGACCAGTTGACGCAAATTTGAAACAGATCTGAACTTAAACTCTACCAGTCACAATGAAATCATTAAAAGTTTACCTAACTTTGAAACAAGCCCTAGGCTAATTGCCGAAATACGTTGATGCTCCTATAATAAATCCTCCTCCTTATATAGTAGACGTATCTGCTACATCCCCATCAATGATTCTATACCCATAGGTGGGCAACATAAATCCGAATATACACCCCCAACTGGTGGAGTGGGTGCATGCCCATCAGTTAAGGTAGTGAAACTCGAAAATTTTTCATTCCAAACATTAGCCATATACTGACCATCCTTGATCAAATCATCTGGCCAAGGATACTGGCCATCGCATTTAAGACGCGCCCATACAACTTCAGTGGGAAGACGCTTTTCTGCCCATGTCACATAAGCAAACGCATCATACCATAAGACCTGGATGATTGTCTGCGCTGGAGGATCATCTGGCCCCTATAGAAATCTCCAATTTGCGCCAGCTCGTAACTCTCATTGAGTCATGAAATATGCCTGCATCGCCAAATCTCTCTGCCTGAGTTACATAGCCAGTCTTGATGATAAACTCTCGGTAAGCCGCGAGTGTAATCAGAGAAATATCCATCAAAAACGATTCAATTCTGGCCTTTAAATCGTTCAACCCTGCGGCACACCACTATCTGAAGGAATCTCAGTTTTACCGCCAGATTCCATCAGAGGGTAATGGTGTAGGGCTGGGTGATGTCTTCAAGAATAATATTCCCGCCAGAATTCTGTTTACTTGTCCCATTGGGGCACCTCCAACTGACTAGGAATGTCTTCAATCGTGGCCAAGTGCTGCTCTACCATTTTCTGAATTCTAACAATAACATTAGGCTCCTGCGCTGCTACATTAAATCGCTCACTCGGATCTTGATCTAAATGGAAAAGGAGCGGAATATCATGGATGACTGGCTGATCGCCGACATATGCACTTTGTGTGATATAATGCAATTTCCAAGGTCCTTGACGTACAGCCCAAAGCCGGGTACCGCGGTAATAAAATATATTCTCTCTCACAGACGCCAGAGGGTCTTTAAGTACAGATACAAGATCTACACCGTCCATCGTTCGATCATCGGACACCTCTACACCAGCAAGATGCAGGATCGTTGGCATTAAATCCATCGTGGTTCCCAATGACTGAGTGATAGATCCTGGAGGAATTGTTTCAGGCCACCATGCAATGGCTGGTACGCGCATTCCTCCCTCCCAAGTGGTTCCCTTACCATCATGCAATAACCCAGCACTCCCCCCATCCAAGCCAACCGTCAGCCACGGGCCATTGTCACTGGTGAAAACGACCAGTGTCTTTGTATCAATACCCGTCTCTCGCAATACATCTAGTATCTCCCCAACACTCCAATCTAATTCTTCAATTACATCACCGTAAAGCCCGCGGGTGCTGATGCCCTCAAAATCATCAGATGCAAATAGCGGGATGTGTGGCATTGTATGAGACAAGTAGAGAAAAAATGGATGATCAATGTGGTTGCGAATAAACCTAACAGACTCTTCTGTATACCTTTGAGTCAGAAGACGTTGATCTGGTTCCGTCTCAATTGTTTCAGTCCCTCGCATGAGGGGCAGTGGAGGATACGTCTGCACTCGTTTGCCTTGACTGACCGAAGGTGTCATATCATTGGAATAAGGAATTCCAAAATATTCATCAAAGCCATGATCCGTTGGAGAATATCCTGAAACATGACCCAGATGCCATTTCCCTATAGCTGCGCTTATGTATCCTGCCCCCTTGAGAGCTTCTGGGATTGTGATTTCGGATGCGGGAAGCCCACCAGGGCTTGGTGGAAAAAGAACTCTAAATTGGTCATGTACCATTCCACTTCTTACTGGGAGTCTCCCTGTCAAAAGAGCTGCACGACTAGGAGTGCACACCGATGCTCCGGTATAGAACTGGGTAAACCGAATTCCTTCTGAGGCCATTCGGTCTAGATTAGGTGTACGAATCGTTGGATGACCATACACCCCTATATCACCATAGCCTAAATCATCGGCAAAGATGATTATAAAATTGGGTAGATCATCAAACAAATCTATCTTTGTGTCAACATGATCATTCCATGCCATAAAGTCAAGAAAAAGAATCATAATCAATATTGGTGAAAAATACATCCTCCAGATCGTCAGAGATTATTTTGAGAATATAATTCTAGGTGAGTCCTCTCCTGGATTTACAAATAGATCCTGCTCATATCGATGCTGATGATCATATAACTCGCGGTAACGTCCACCCATCTTGTACAGCGTATCATGATCTCCAGATTCAATAATTTTTCCCTGCTCCATGACCAAGATCTGATCGGCATTGCGAATCGTTGAGAGGCGATGAGCGATGACAAATGTTGTCCGTCCTTGGCGTAGATTCTTAAATCCTTCCTGAATAAGAGTTTCACTTTCTGTGTCCAAATTTGAGGTCGCTTCATCAAGAACCAAGATTTTTGAATTTGATAAAATTGCCCGAGCAATAGAAATTCGTTGCCTCTGGCCTCCACTAAGTTTAATGCCCCGTTCGCCCACGATTGTATCATACCCGTCTGGAAAGCTTTCAATAAACTGATGGGCATTAGCAATACGACTTGCGTCCTGAATATCCTTCAATGAGGCTTCTGGATTTGCATAGCAGATATTATTGGCAATGGTGCCATCAAATAGATAATTTTCTTGCATTACCACACCTAGATATTTACGGTAACCCTTCATCTTTATCGTACTTAAATCCTGTCCATCAATGAGAACTCGCCCCTGTTGGGGTTGACTGAACCCCATAATGATGCTAACAAGCGTACTTTTCCCTGAACCACTTGGCCCCACCAGTGCTGTGGTACTTCCCTCTGGAGCTCGCAAAGACACTCCTTGAATCACCGGTACTGTTTCGTCATAATAGAACTGTACATTTTCTAAAACAACTTCCCCTCGCATCTTATTGAGCTCTTTACGATGATGCTCATCCTCATCTTCTCGAGTGTCTGCAAAGAGCCCCTGAATTCGATCCAGACCAGCCAACGCTTCAGACACCTGCGTGCCAATCATGGCCATCTGAACGATTGGAGCAACCATCACGCCAACCACAAAGAGGTACATGACAAAATCACCGAGTGTAATGGTGCCATCGGTAATCGCCCTACCACCAAGAATGATCATCAACGCTCCAATGACTCCCGCGATCACAAGTCCGACAGCAACTGTCGCAGATGATCCCCTGATGGTTTTAACGATCAATCTAAATAAGTCCTCAACACCATCACTGAATTTTAATTGTTCACGAGATTCTGTCCCATACACTTTGACCAACCAGATTCCTCCGAGTGTCTCTCCTAAGGACCCACTAACTTGTGATCGAATTTTCTGTCGCTGCCTGTAAATGGGGCGCAATAGTCGAAAGGCATAAACCATTAGGATGCCAAAGATGATCAGAATGGCACAAATAATCAGTGTTAATTGCCAAAAAAGTATAAACAAAATGACTAATGCAATGACCGCAGTGACGACTCCACCCGCAAGCATCACAATCCCCGTTCCCATTAAGTTGCGAATACCCTGTGGATCATCCATGATCCGTGACAGCAGTTCGCCACCTTTATGTCTTTCAAAAAATCGCACAGGCAAGTGAATCACATGTTCATGAATCTTACGACTCATATCCATGATGGCTTTTTGAGCAACAATTCCAATCACATTTGACAATAAATAAGATGTTCCTGCCTGAATAATTGTAGCGCCCAACGCAAATAGTGCAAGTGGTAGCAGGAAATCCATGCGACTATTGGCAACCACCTCATCAATGAGCCACTTACTGGTCCCCGGTAATATAAACCCACTGACACGATTGATAATCATCAGGATAAATCCGATCAACATTGTTTTCCGATGATCCCAAATCAACCGCCGTGCCTGCCGCCAAGATGACCCTGTAATACTCTGCTTCCTACCTTTCAAAATCTCTTGATTTTGTGATTAACAATCATATAAAATATTAGCCATTTTTGTGCTCTTCAGCATTGTAAAACATCTTACCGTCATCTAGAAGATATTCACCGATTTATCATACTCAAGGATTTGGCAAGTGATCAACTTTCAATGGTTTCATCAGAAAAATACTTCAGAATCCTGCTGATCATTTATTCAGGTCTATTGAATGGTGTGGATGCTAACTCCGCATCCATTGAATTTTGAGCATTAAAGGCGTTGGATTTTGAACTACTATGCCCCTAAATACAACCAACCATCTTCTGAAGAGTTTACCACCGGACCTCATAGATGAATCACTTAGCACATGAGCCGCCTACTTTAATCATGTTGACTATTGGCCACCTCAATACCGTGTTCCTGCTACTTCTGATTGTTCCAGTCGCATGGGGACAACCGCAAGTTGAACTTGAGCCGACGTTTACACATCTCTCTTTTGAACGCCCCGTAGATCTTCAGTACCATGGAGATAGATTATTCGTTGCTGAGCAAATGGGACGAATCTGGAGATTTACTAATGATCCTGAAGTTAAGGAGAAATCCTTGTTATTAGATATCAGTGACCGCGTAAGATCTATCGGCAATGAAGAGGGATTATTAGGGATTGCATTTCATCCAGACTTTGATTTGAATAGGCATTTTTTTGTCTATTACATTGCATCTAATCCGCGGCGCACTGTCGTTTCGCGCTTTACTGCCGACTTGAGCGAGCCATTCCGAGTGAATCCCGATAGCGAGCGTATCGTCTTGGAAGTGAACCAACCTGCTGGTAATCATAACGGTGGACAACTCGCTTTTGGACCTGATGGGTATTTATATATCGCGTTAGGAGACGGAGGGGGTTTCGGTGACACCTATCAGAATGGGCAAAATACTCAGTCATTGCTTGGCACGATTTCTAGGATCAATGTAGATCAACTTCCCTATTTGATCCCCCCGGACAACCCATTTATGGGCACGCAAAATGGTCAACCCGAAATCTTTGCCTGGGGATTGCGAAATCCTTGGAGGTTCAGTTTTGATTCAAAGACTGGACTAATCTATAATGCCGATGTTGGACAGCACGAAATTGAAGAGATCAATATTATTGAGAAAGGCAATAACTACGGATGGCCGATCATGGAAGGTACTCGTTGTTATCGCCCACCCTCTAACTGTAATCAAAATGGCCTTACCTTGCCCATTTTTGAATATGACCACTCTTCAGGCCCAGCTTCTGTAACAGGAGGGTATGTATATTACGGTCCTGGGGTTCCTGACCTCACAGGTTGGTATGTTCTAGGCGATTTTGTTGACGGCCGGTTTTGGGGATTGCGCTATGATGGATCCAATCTCGTTGATTCCCAGCTCTTGATCAATACCTCTCTCTCTCCTCTTTCTTTCGGGGTTGACCATCAAGGAGAGGTCTATATGCTCTCAAACAATGGTAGAATTTATAGATTTTCGCCCGTGGGAGGGACTCTTGGCTTTGAATCCTTTATTAGGCCCCTCCAATTCACGCGTAGCGTCCCTATTCCCGAAACTATTTTACCATCTGCCCGCGGTGGGTCTGGAGTATTTACTTATTCTATCGATCCGCCTCTCCCACCTGGGCTTTCATTTGATCCGATTAACTTGTCCCTATCTGGGACTCCCAGTGAAGGTCTCAATACAACGATATTTACGCTGTTTGCCGAGGATAATCGTAGGCTAAGGGGTTCAATGAAGTTTGAACTCTCCATCGTGGATCCGACTTACGCCGAGGCATCTGATCAATCTTTGACTGGATTTATGTTACATGGGCACTACCAAGATTTAGATCATACGTACATCAGTTTTGATCTTGGTAAATCTGCGCTTATTGCATTAGATGTTTTTGATCTATTAGGTCGTCAAGTCGTGAGTGTATCGCCTCAGTCAATGAGTGTTGCATCCCATCAAACCATCAGAATTCCTACGCAGTCCCTTCCATCAGGAACCTACATTTATCGTTTTCGCCTTGAATCAGATTCTCAAGTTAATACTGTATCTAAGTTACTATTTATAAGGTAAGTCAAATCCATGGCCATAGGGTTAAATTTTGAAGATCTAATGCAGATTTATTGCTCACTTCAATTACACTTTCGTCTGACCTAATGATTCCCTGAAAATCAAAGCAGACTCTGGAACTATAGATTATAAATGCCGCCCGATGCGACTCTCCCATTGAACAAATATTTATGATCCGTAGGCTTACCCTTTGTGGATTACTCAACATTAGATACATTACAGCGTTGAGTTGTGTTAGCAGGCAAACACAACTTCGCCTCACGAATATTTATTTTTTGGCGCTTCCGCTTTTTTGTGAAAAAATCGGAAGCGCCAAATCATTAAGGGTTTCTCCGATTTCCTCAAGTTGCACCGCATCTTCATACAACCATTGAGTCTGCAAAGCCATCCAGACAAGCTCTTCTGCATGTTCAATGCGTAATTCCTCTTCACAGTCAACGAACTACTCAGACTCAAGTTCATCCAATTTTGCATTGATTTTATCATGATCTGATTGCGCAAGTACGTTCAGAGATAACCCAATGCAAAGAAGCATAAGGCCGAGTACTGCCCAGCAAAATAGTTTAAGGTTCTCATAAAATTTGTTGTCATAAAAGAAGATCACTGGATTTTGTACTGCATGTTTCAATGGCGCACAGGATACTTCATCCTAATGATACGTTGTAGATCATCGCTCTACTTTCTGATCCTCGCTATGAATAAGCGAATATTCTGGAGATATTGAATGAAGACATCTACTAACTATGTCCGCAGATTATCAATCAGAATACTTCCGAAACGCAACCGAGGTATTGTGCCCGCCAAACCCGAAAGCATTAGATACCGCTACATGGATGGAACGCTCTTTTGGGCGATTGAATGTGTAATTCAGGTCACAGTCTGAATCGGGATGGACAAAATTAATGGTGGGCGGGACAATACTGTTGCAGATTGCCTTAATGGTTGCAATCGCCTCAACCGCACCAGCGGCTCCTAGTAAGTGCCCCGTCATACTTTTTGTGGAAGACAGGTTCATGGTGTAGGAATGTGATCCGAAAACTTCTTTGACCGACTTGGTTTCTGCGGTATCTCCAAGCGGAGTGGAGGTTCCATGCATATTGAGATAATCCACATCCTCTGGGGCAATCTGGGCATCAGACAACATATTTTGCATCGCCAGAGTTGCTCCCGTTCCATCTGGATCGGGGGCGGTCATATGATGTGCATCTCCACTCATTCCGATTCCGATAATTTCAGCATAGATACGGGCACCACGACTCTTGGCATGCTCTAATGTTTCTAAAACCAGCACTCCAGCTCCTTCACCTAATACAAATCCATCGCGCGTCTTGTCAAAGGGGCGACTGGCGGTTTTGGGATCGTCATTGCGCGTTGATAAAGCCCGAAGAGCATTGAAGCCTCCAATCCCTATTTCGCTGATTGCCGCTTCGGTCCCACCACATAATGCGACATCAACCATTCCACGCTGCAACATCATAAACCCATCTCCAATATTGTTATTTCCCGTCGCACAAGCACTGACAGCACAGTAATTTGGACCTCTGAACTTGTAACGAATGGAGATGTGCCCACTCACGATGTCAGGAATCAATTTTGGAATAAAAAAGGGAGAAATGCGCCGTGGACCTCCATCAATGTAGGCCCTAGTTTGTTCATGAAAAACCTGAATTCCACCAATCCCACTGCCAATGATCACTGCAACCCGATCACGTTGCTCCTGAGACATTTTCTCTGGTTCAAGCCCTGAATCAACCACAGACTGAACTGCAGCCACTAATGCAAACTGCGCAAACGGATCCAGTTTGCGTACCTCACGTCGATCCATATGGTCAAGAGGATCAAATCCCTTGAGCTCACAAGCAAACTTTGTTGCAAAATGCTCCGTATCAAAATAAGTGATCGGCGCAGCACCACTCTGTCCGCTTAACAGATTCTCCCAAAATTCATTAGTCGAATTTCCGATAGGAGTCAGTGCTCCCATTCCAGTGACAACGACGCGGCGCGGCTTACTTTGATATGCCATGCCAAAAAGGGTTTATGGGGAGAAATTATCCAATCTTCTCGGTGAGATAATCTATCGCACTTCCAACAGTGGCAATATTCTCAGCATCCTCATCGGGAATGCTGATTTCAAACTCCTTCTCAAATTCCATGATTAACTCAACAGTGTCAAGAGAGTCAGCCCCCAAATCATCAGTGAAAGAGGATTCACGAGAAATAGAATCCTCGGAAACGCCCAGTTTATCTACCACGATCGCCTTGACCTTGTCAGCAAGATTTGACATGATTATTAGTTATGAATGCTTAATGTTAAGAAACCGCAACAGTGGATGTGCGGCGATGAACCATAAAGTACAGCAATTTACTCAATTTGCACAAAAACAATGATTTGATGTAAAACTATCTCGTTGAACCAACATAGAGTGGAATCTGTTTCTATTTTCAATGATACTTAATAATTAATGCCTTATTTGTTTACGTCAGAATCTGTGTCTGAAGGTCACCCAGATAAAATTTGTGACCAGATATCGGATGCAATTTTGGATGAATATCTTCAACATGACCCTGAAAGCCGAGTGGCCGTTGAGACGATGGTGACCTCAAATCATGTGATTCTAGCTGGAGAAACTCGTTCCAGCGCGCCGATTGACAAAACAGACCGTGAAAAGGTTGTCCGAAAAGTCATTCACGAAATTGGTTATACCTATAGAGATCTTGATTTTTGCTGGGATTCTGTTGAAATAACAGATCTCATTCACGGACAAAGCCCAGATATCTATGTGGGGGTAGACAAAGATGAGCTCGGAGCGGGCGATCAGGGGATGATGTTTGGATTTGCATGCAGAGAATTTGAAGATAGCCAAAGTGGTATAGAAACCCTGATGCCGATGCCCCTCATCTATGCTCATAGGCTTGTCCAAGAACTGGCAAATATTCGAAAAAATGAGAATGTCATGTCGTATCTACGACCAGATTCAAAAAGTCAAGTAACGCTTGAATATGACGCAACAGGAAGAATCCCACAACGAGTGCAGACGATTGTTATCGCCACACAGCACGATAAAGAGGTGAGTCGTGAAGAAATCAAAAAAGACATTGAAGACCATCTTCTCAGCCGGGTGATTGACCCGACGTTGATTGATGATCAAACTCAGATCGTTGTGAATCGTGCAGGCCCCTTTGTGCTTGGTGGCCCCCATGCAGATGCCGGATTGACGGGTCGGAAAATTATTGTTGATACCTACGGAGGTCGGGGAGCCCATGGCGGCGGAGCGTTCAGTGGAAAGGATCCTTCAAAGGTAGATCGCTCAGCCGCATATGCCGCACGCTATGTTGCAAAAAATCTCGTTGCTGCTCAACTCGCTGACATGGTGGAAATCCAAATTGCTTATGCGATTGCAGAGCCTCAGCCAGTCTCCATCTTTGTGGATTCTTCTGGAACAGCGCGGGAAAATTTATCCGACTCAGACCTGATGCAGATCGTTAAGAAGACTTTTGATCTACGCCCAACTGGTATCATTGAGCGGCTAAATTTGAAACAGCCTATCTATCAAAAGGCCGCCGCTTATGGCCATTTCGGAAGACCTGACTTTCCGTGGGAGCGTACCGATGCTGGACATGAGATGAGCACCGCATCACCCTAACCACTCTCCCCTGAAATAATATTCAGCCCCCCTTTTTATGGCCCGCTATGGAGTCATTAGTCTGATCATATCCTTATGTACTGTGCCTACGCTGGCGCAGGACAAATCTGCTGTCATTGAGGCCCTCCCTGTAGAGTCTCAGTCGGTTGTTGTGACACAGAGCAGATGGATACCTTCTGAGACGATTGATGTCGTTGGGGGACGCATTGACAAGGAATTGGGAATTTTTCGCGCTGCCTATAACTTAAATCCAGACATCGCCCCTGATGCCACGCCTGAATTGACGGCGCGCAAGTGGTTTAAAGTTGATGGCCCTGACTTTGGGATTCATAGCCCCGAGACCTTAGAACTGGTTCACGATACCGAAACGGTTGGGGCACGCCATCTGACATTTCAACAAACACTCTCAGGTGTCAAGATTTATGGAAGTTACATACATGTTAATTTTGACATGACTGGGCTTCCAGTGATGGCTACGAGTACCTACAACCCTCACCTTGAGAAGGTTGATGCGTTTAACCCCGTTCCGATCATCAGCGCTCCGCAGTCTGAAGTCATCGCACAACTTGCAGTGTCAAATGATGGTGCTACATCGGCATCCCCAGAACTTTTTGTTCTTGCTGAGCATCCGCCCAGATTGGCTTGGCGAGTCATTGCTTGGCCAGATTCCACTCCTGCAGAATGGGAGGTATTGCTAGATGCCAACACAGGCGAATTGATCCAGCTCAGAGATCAGCGTATATTTTTACGCGAAGATCCTCCATCCAAAGTGGATGGTCAGGGGTGGGTATGGTTATTTGATCCACTGACCGCCTCGGGTAGACCTTACGGTGGGGCATTAGTAGACAACAATGATAGGGATAATGCAACGCTCAGTGGCTTACTCATTGATGTGACACTTCGTGATATCAAGCTAGATCAGAATAACAGATATCGACTTGATGGCCCTCGGGTGAGAATTATCGGTAATAATCGCCCAGCAGAACAGGATCCAAATGCTTTCAACTATACGCGTAGCGATCCACGCTTTGAGGCGGTCATGATTTACTATTATATCACCGAAAGCCACTATTACGTTCAAAACCTCAATACTGGAGGCCCAAATCCAAGTCGAACCCTCGTTGCTGATCCTCATGCTACACCAATGGACAATTCCTGGTTTTCACCTGCACGCTACTCTCTGGGTTTCGGTGATGGAGGTGTAGATGATGGAGAGGATGTAGGCGTCATCTTGCATGAGTTTGGCCATGTACTGATGCGTGATCGAATTCCATTTGGGTGGAGCTCAGCAGAGCAGAAGGTCCTCGCCGAAGGGTTTGCAGACTATTGGGCGGTCTCATACCGCAGATATTTAATGGATAGTGGTCAGGTCCCAAAGGGCGATTGGAGAGTCGTATTTCCGTGGGACGGGGTTGCTTGGGGAGGACGCCGTGCAGACGGGACTTATTCCTACAGTCGGATCAAGCGGAGCTGCCGAGTGGAGTGTAATTTTTATTTGTACAGCCCAACATGGTCTGCACTCATGATGAATCTGTGGGGGCGAATCGGCCGTGAAAATGCTGATCAACTCCATCTATCTGCATTTTCATATTTAGGGTTCGGATTTACGCTTTTAGATATGACGCAGGCTTTGTTATCTGCGGATAAAGCCCTTAACAATGGGCGCTTTGAGACCGACATTATTCAAACTTTTGAGCCAACTGGGTTCATTGAATCTGTCATAGGTCTTCCTCAGATTTCTCATACACCGCCAACCCCGCGAATTGAGAGCGCACTCTCTAGTCTTAAACTTCAGACTACCGTTACCGCGGAAGGGTTACCAATTCTCAGAGCGGCAGCAAATTATCGTTTGAATTCGGGAGACTTTCAGAGAGTCCCATTTATCAGGAGACGGGGAAACATCTGGGATGTTGAAATTCCTTTAACCGAATCCACGACGAAAGTTGAGTACTATATTGAGGCATCTACATCCGCCTACACGCAAACACTTCCCGATCAGGCTCCAACAAATCTGTTTACGGTCTATATCGGCAGAGACACTCAGTCTCCAACGATCACTTACACTCCAATTACACACCTATTGCCCCAAGAGTCCAGCCAAATGATTGAGATTCAAGTGACCGACAATGAGGCAGTGTCCAAGGTAGAACTTGAGTATACACTCACGTACTCAAGTGGTCAGAGTGTCAAGCGCGGCATTTTACCATTGCAGCAATCAAGTGGAGATATCTATACATTTACCCTTAGTCAGATAGACCTTTCTGAAGCGTTATTACCTGGCGCCAAGCTTGAGTACCGTATTGGTGCATTTGATGCAGCGACGCCTCCGAATCAAGCAAATTTTCCTCCTGATCTATCACCACCACTACGGCTTGATGTACTTTCTGGTTTAAATGAATTGGGGATATGGAGTCCTGATCAAAAAGATGTGCTTATCCAAGGCGAGTGGATGAAGGATCAAAATGTCTTCGGCCATGACGGGGCTCTATGGTCAACCTCGCCAAACAAATCATACAGTGATCAACCGAGCATTAGCATCCTCACATTCTCTGATGTAAATCTGGTCGGATACCCTGATGCTCAGCTTGAATTCTGGCATTGGTATGATTTTGAGAATACTGGAGTTACCGGCCCTGGGGACTCTACAGGTATAATTTATGATGGTGGTCAAATTCAGATTTCCTCTGACGCGGGTCAATCATGGTCAATCGGATTTCCTCAGTGGGGATATAATGGGTCAGTTGATATATCTCAGTCAAATCCCCTAGGTGGCAGCCCAGTTTTCGGAGGCTCAAGTTTCGGTTGGAGGCGTGTTCGTGTTCCTCTTCCTGATGCCCCAGCCGAAGCATATAGATTTGATGTGAATGCACGACTCGTATTTGGAACGGGGGCGGGGAATTCAAATCAGACGACAAATAACTTTGCAGGATGGGCCGTGCGAGATATACAGATTCTCATAGACCCGCCGGTTGATGATCAAGCCCCTGAGATTCAATTCGCTCCATATCTGAATCAATTTGTCACACCAAATCAAACGTCTCTACCAATCCGTGTCAATGCGACCGATAATATAGGGATTGAATCAGTGAAGTTGGACCTTTTCAGTATAGCAGAAAATCAGATTACTCGCCTTCAAACATTCAGATTACAACCTTCTGAAACCAGATCAAGCTGGTTTGAGGTTGACATTCCTGAATTGATGACTACCAATTCAACGCTCGGATATTCTATCGCTGTTCGAGATTTTGATAACAACATACAGATGATTGGGGATTCTCAGGAGAACCTCTATAGGCTACATGTGCCTTCGGAGGCCCCTCAATTTGCACTATCTGGGGTGCGCTCAAGCGGTGTTTGGGAGCGAATGGAAGAGACATTTTCTGCACAAACGGATTTGCATACTGGACAATCATCTCTGGTTTTGTCACCCGCTTATTTCTCAGATTCATCAGATAGAACCATGTTACGCCTTCATCATGCTTTTAAGTTAGGATCTGATAGTTATGGACGCGTCAGTGTTTTGGAAAATGGTGGAATGACTTGGGATCCTCTTATCTCTGATCAAGATCCTCTGATCGTAGGGACAGAGGCGGTGACAACATTTACGGGTGACATGCGTCAGCCAATTGATAGTTGGTTTGATCTTTCAAAATTAAAACAACCTTATCAGTTACGTTTTGATTTACTTCACAGCACTACAAAAGTGGATGGAGATTACTGGGAGATTTATAATGCCGAATATTATCGGTTGAGTACAAATCCCCAACCTATTTCTGCTGTGAACGATCTGACGCTGTACCCAAATTTCCCGAACCCGTTTATTAATGAGACAGCGATTAGCTACGTCATTCCAGAAACGATGAATGTGAGAATCTCTTTGTACAATACACTTGGCCAAAGTGTACAGATCATTACCGACCGCATGTATGAAGCGGGTGGATATACCTTAAATATTGATCTAGGAGGGTTTGCTCAGGGCGTTTACTGGATCCAAATGGAGGCTGGAAATTCACTACTTCAACAACCGATCACACTCGTTCGGTAAACGAACTAAATACACGCCAACAAGGTAAAATAGTCGTATTTATCACTAAACATCAATCATGGATTATATTGAAGGGAAATACAAGGTATGTGACTTAAAGCTGGCCGAAAAAGGTCGGATGAGAATAGAGTGGGCAGAAAGCCGGATGCCCGTGCTAATGCGTTTGCGTGAGCAGTACGCTGAATCTAAGCCATTCAAGGGCTTCAAAATAACGGGGTGCTTGCATGTCACCAAAGAGACAGCAGTGCTAATTGAAACCTTAGCTGCATGTGGGGCGGAAGTCTCATGGAGTGGATGCAATCCACTGTCAACCAATGATGAAGTCGCCGCTGCGTTGGCGCTTGGCGGCATTGAGATTTACGCTTGGTACGGTCAAAATGTTGACGAATTTTACTGGAGCATTGACCGCACAATTGATACAGCACCCCATACCACTCTTGATGATGGGGCAGATTTGATCTTCACGATCCACAAGCGATTTCCACATCTATCAGACCAGATCATTGGAGGAAGTGAGGAGACAACGACTGGTGTTCAGAGATTGCGCGCCATGGCTGATGATGGGAAGCTGCTCTACCCCGTGTATGCGGTTAATGATACCGAAACAAAATGGGATTTTGATAATGTTTATGGTACTGGTCAATCCACGCTTGATGGGATCTTACGCGCGAGTAGTGTTCTTTTAGCTGGAAAGAATCTCGTGGTCGCGGGGTATGGGCATTGTGGTCGTGGAGTTGCTATTCGGGGCCGTGGAATGGGATCCAATGTGATCGTCACCGAAGTGCGCCCTGCAGCAGCCCTCAAGGCGACTCTTGATGGAATGCGTGTCATGCCAATGGAGCAAGCTGCACGCATCGGGGACGTCTTTGTGACGGCCACGGGGATGAAGGATGTCATACGAGGCCACCACTTTGAATCCATGAAAGATGGTGCAATCGTTTGTAATACGGGACACTATGATGTAGAGTTGAATCTTGCTGAGCTCGCCGAAATTGCACCACAGCAGCGGGAAATTCGTCCAGATAATCGTGAATACACGCGGAAGGATGGGACAAAGGTTTATGTTCTGGCCGACGGACGCTTGGTCAATTTAGCTGCCGCAGAGGGACATCCGTCAGAAGTGATGGATATGAGCTTTGCCAATCAATTTATGGCTCATTTCCATCTGATTCAGTCCAAAAAGAATGGAACGACTCTGCCCCGATCAGTGATTGACCTCCCTGCTTCGGTGGACGAGGAAATTGCCCAGCTTAAGTTGGCAACGATGGGACTCAGTATTGACACGCTTACCCCAGAGCAAGAGGCCTACGCCGTTGACTACTCTGCAGGAACTTAGTCGCTCCACTCCCGAATATTTTCTTCATTTTTCTCTCGGGTTTTCCACTCTTCAGCATCGGCCATCGGCTCTTGTCGCTCAATGATGTTGTGATCCTGTTCTTGCCATTTTTCTGAGAGATATGAGTTCCATTCAATGTAATGTTGCCATTTTTCAGGAACTTCATCATCGGGATAGATGGCTTCTACTGGGCACACTGGAACGCATGCATTGCAGTCAATACACTCGTCGGGATGGATCACTAAGAAATTTGGTCCTTCATAAAAACAATCTACGGGACAGACTTCAACACAATCGGTATGTTTACAGTTGATACATGGTTCAGTGACGATGTATGGCATTTTTACAGATGATTTTCAATATAGCTTAAATTTACATAAATACGTTACAGCAATCGTACAGTCGGCTTTGAATGCTCATGATAAAATTGTGTTCCAACATGATTGATACTACAGATGCGTTAATGAACCTTTGTGTGCGAATGGAGTCATCTTCATTGGTTGCTTTAGATACTGAATTTATCTCTGGCGAGTCCCCTACAACGATATTGGCTGTCGTGCAGGTAGGCTTCAATCAGCAAGATGTTTTTCTGATTGATGCGTTGGCATTTGATGATCTGAGTATTCTCAAGCCCATCCTTGAGTGCGAAAATATTCCCAAAGTTATGCATGATGCGGGTCAGGATTTAGCACTCATATCGCAGAGCTCTGGTGCGACTCCCAGAAACATCTTTGACATAAAAATGGGTGCGCGACTTATAGGTGCAGGAACCTACTACTCGCTCAGCGAAATCGTCCATTCATTTTGTGGTATCCATCTCTCCAAGGAGCAACAACGATCTGATTGGCTGGCTCGGCCACTGTCGGATGCGCAAATTACCTATGCCAAGGAGGATATCATGTATCTGCCAGAGATCCGAGAGATGATTCTTTCTGAAGCAGAAAAGATGGGACGTCTTAGCTGGATAGAAGAGGAGATGGGGCAATTCAATCATCCTCATAACTATACTCCCCTATCTGGTGCAGACCAGATCCTGCGCTCCTCGGCAACCTATTTTCTTAAGCCTCGTCAGCGTGCTGTGGCTGCTGCGCTTGCTGACTGGAGGCAACAAGCTTCTGAACTTTCATGGATCGCTCCCAAGAAACTCATGAAGGATGGAGAGATTTTACGATTGGCAACAAGGGAGGTGGTCAAGCCAGCTTCGGTTGGCAGGATTTGCCGCTCACTGCCGCGGCGCTATGAGGTTGAAGTCGCTAAGCTCATATCCAAGACTCGTAAGACCCCCGATCAGGAGTGTCCAGCATCACATGCTCGGCAACCGCTCATAGGTACTGAGTCCGTACAACTTCGCCTGTTGCAAACGGTGGTGTATGGATGTGCTTATGAGCTTGGAATACAATCAGAATTGATTGCATCAAAATCAGTGCTCAATGATTTTATTCTTCAATGTGACAAGTCGGATAGTGTACTGCTTAACGGCTGGCGAAGAGATGTGATCGGGGAAGATCTACTAAATGTACTTGAAGGCGTAACCTCGGTGAAACTCAATAATGGACGCTTAAAACTCGGTCCTACTGGTGATCACAAGCTCTGATTATTTGACTTTGAAGACGGTGTGAATCATTGATGTGTGTTGAATCTCGGTCGTTGGATATCCTCTCCATAAGCCAGCCGCAGGTCTTTCAAGAAATCGCGCAAAAGAGCATATCCAAGGGTTTGTTCGGCTTGAGCATAAGAAATCCAGAATACCGATTCAATCCCTTCATTATGGGCTGGGGTGAACTCGCTGGCTACGGATGTAAACGCATACCAGTAGGTGGTTTTAATATCAAAGTATTCTGAGCGGCGGTACCCGTGCAACGTCGTTCCTAGTAATCTTCCTTGGGTTAAGTCCTTCACTCCAGTTTCCTCTTGTAATTCCCGTATCGCACAGGATGCAATGGCTTCATCGCCGTCAAGTTTTCCCTTTGGCAGGTCGGTGACACCATGGCGTTTGATACACAGCAGCTCACCCGTTATCAGGTGACGAACAATTCCTCCAGCTGCAGTGACCTCGCGTGGTTGAGCATAAGGATTCAGATTCAAGATCGCATCTGGAGGAATGGATTCGGCGCGATATCCTGTGCCAACGGAGTTTAGATTTTCAAGGGCTCTCTGATCAATGACAACGGTTTTTTCCATGTTCAGTAATTGAGCATCGTGTAGACTCTGGCATAATAGCCCACTTTTTTCTACTGTGGGTCGATGCCAACGATCACATGAATGATACAAAAACATCAATGAGATATAGGTTGGTATGTGAATTGATTGGTCGTTTCCTATAATACAGAATGATAGTAGCAATGCTTATAGTCGTATTGAGTCTGTCCTACATTAATCTCTGATCTATGGATTTTCATATCTACTCACTTAGTGGCTTTGCGCTGGTAAAAATAAGACATACAATATCATCATTCATTATACTCGAAAATTTTTTCTGATCTATTTCTATTGACTCTCGTTTATCTATTTTCAAATGGATGATCCATTGAATTTACCCGAGTCAAAGGTTTATCACAAACGCATATTTATCAGATGCGCCGTAAAACCCTGTACTTCAGTGGAGTCACATCATTTAGTACGAGTTGACATGACTCAGCGGAGCGGGACCACTCATGAAGACCTCCGATAATACTTACCTCTTAAACATCTACGGCTTGATTTAGTCATTGTGACAAATCAGAAAAATTTAGATCTATTGATGATGAATCATCATGTCATGGGCGACCGACTTACTTGTTGTTTAATGACAATTGTATGGTTATGCTTTGCACCAGTCGCTGTGTCTCAAACTTACTTCATGTATGTGGCCAATGAATCAGACGACTCAGTCATGCTGGTTCGGTTTGATGGTCAGACATTTTCAATTCCAGATACAATTCAAGTAGGAACGATTGGTACAGAGATTGAAGGCCCTCATGGGCTCGCAATTGATCCAGATGGCGAACATTGGTATGTGTCTATTGCCCATGGACAGCCCTACGGCAAAGTTGTTCGCTATTCAACCGCTGATCAGCGTCCAAATGGATCGGTTACTCTTGGCTTATTTCCTGCATCTATGGCGATTTCTCCACATACGGGGCTATTGTATGTGGCAAATTTCAATCTGCATGGCCATGCAGTGCCGAGTTCTATTTCGGTGGTTGATCCTGATGCTATGTTGGAGGTCGGTAGGGTCACGACTGGCATCATGCCGCATGGTTCTGCATTTTCTCCAGAAGGTACACGCCATTACTCTGTTGCCATGATGGATCATGAACTCATTGAATTGGATGCGCTACAATTGCATGTTCAGCGCAGGATTCCGCTTGGGCAAGGGACTCGGCCGACATGGGTAGTGCTTCATCCCCAGTTGCCCTTAGCTTATGTAGCTGGCAATGGGGCCGATGAAATCGTCATCATTAATACCGAGTCAGCCGAAGTATCAAAGCGTATTTCAATGTCTGGATCTCCCTATAATCTTGCAATTTCTACAGATGGTTCTTTTCTAATAGCCACATTAAAAGGTGCGCAGGCCGTGAGCATCATTGATTTACCATCAGGGATTGAGAGATCCCGGGTTTCTACCTCACGGCCAATACCGCATGGGGTCGTCATTGAGCCTGAAGATCAGTATGCTTTTGTTACCTCGGAAGGAATTGGGGCGACATCAGGAGTCGTGGATGCTCTCCACCTTAATTCTGAAAAGATTATGGACTCCATTGATGCAGGCCAGCAGACTGGTGGGATTGTTTTCTGGAAAATCGATGATTTAGAGTGATTTTGATTGGCGCTACCCGTGCAAATTTCTTTGGAAATAGGAGATTTCGTATACAATCCGCTCAAACTGATCGTAGTCAATTATTTAGAGGAAGCCTCTCCAAGTTCCTGTGATCATGCGTCGCAGGTTCTTCAATCTCTTTTACGTATCGGGGTAGTCAGGTTTTGCAATGACAACACCTTTGATCAATAGTCATCATTGACAGCTACCGCCCTAGGGCCTGAAGCATGCTCTGGGTTGAAGTAAATTTGACTCGTGGGCGACCTTGAGTCTCACCTGCTGCAGTTTCAAGACGATCAATTTCTTTCCAGTCCTTCCATGAAAATATATTTGTGCATCTATCATGTACCATGCGTTCCACCGACTCAGGGTCTGTGAACTCTGGATCAAAACACCGCCCTGCTAGAATGTCTTCAATCATACATTGAACCGTTTCAAGAGCATCAGGCTTGTTTGTTCCAATGACTCCGGTGGGTCCTCGTTTGATCCAACCACCGACATAGACACCTGTGGTGATTTCTTCACCAATAACCCTTCCATTCTGGCTTGGAATGACGGCCCAGTCATCTCTAAAAGGTAATCCTGATAGGGGGATTCCGCGATATCCTACGGATCGAAATACAACTTCAGCAGGCAATTCTTCGCAGATATCGGTGGGTTCTGGGCGTAAACTGTTACCTTGACGAACGAGTTTATTTTTACGAAGCGTCACACGACCGATTCCGCCTAAGCCATCATCATGAAGAATTTCTGGTGAGATCAAAAATCGTAATACTAGGCGGCGAGATTTCTGAGTATGGGATCGTTGAGCAAGTGTCTGAATAAGTTCAACCTTCTTGGCAGTGAGCCGATCTCCTTTGGTTTTCATCCATGCCTTTGAGTGCAGATCTAGTTGTGCTTCTGTCTCAGGAATATAGAGTTCGGCTCCAGGTAATTCACCGAGCTCTTTGGCCTCGGGGTGTGTGAATGCTGCTTGTGCTGGTCCTCTTCTGCCCAACATATATACTTCCTGCACGCGGCTTTCGGCAAGTGCGTCAAGAGCGTAGTCTGCAATATCAGTATTTCTTAATTCATCAATTGTTCTACAGAGGATTCGGCAAACATCAACCGCAACATTTCCCACTCCTACAACAGCAACGCAAGGTTTAGACAGGTCAAACTGAAGATGTGTGTAATCAGGATGGCCGTTATACCATGCCACGAAGTCGGTAGCAGAGTAGCTACGTTGCAAATCCTCTCCAGGAATATTGAGACGGCGATCTACTTGTGCACCAGTTGAAAAATAGACTTGATGATAGTGGTTTCTTAGATCATTGAGATTGACCTGTTTGCCATATTCAACGTTACCATAGAACCGAAACCCCTGATGAGATGCGATTTTTTCGTAGACGCGCGTTACACTTTTAATTTTTTGATGATCGGGAGCAACGCCACTTCGGACAAGTCCATAAGGGACTGGAAGTTTGTCATACATATCAATTTGAACAACGATATCTTTTTGCTTAAGTAGGTGACCAGCGGCATAAAATCCTGCGGGGCCAGCCCCGATGATTGCAATTCTAGCTGGATGATCCGAAGTTCCTGTTGGTTTCATACTTCACCTTCAATGACGATAAATTTCAAGTAAAAGGATTCGTAAATGAATCTCAGAGTGCGTATAAAATAAGCATCGTTGAACTAACTAGGTATGATAATATAGGGAATTATATCGCAAAGTAACAACGGGTGGAATCTTTTTGGGTGTGGCGGGTGTAACAGACACAATAGGATAGATATGGTCTATCCTATTGCTTACCATAACATCAACGTAGACTTGACATCATGCCTGTTAAAAAGGCTTCTAACCCTTCAGATTCAAACTGTTCCTATCGTGGAATAGAGTATCGTTTATGCCCTGCTACTACATGGACTGATCGGGGCGTGTTTATATGTGTGGAATGTGATCTTGAAACAAAGAAGTTGAGGATCAGGATACTGAAAACCCATCCACCTCTTTTTATGCATTAATTAAACGATACCCAATCTTGCGTAAAGAAACGCGTTGGTTATTGATGTACTCATCTGCTATTGTTCGTTATACATTGAAAGGACAGGCCGAGGCTTGGCAAGCTCAAGGGATTACGTGACCATCCTACGTTTCACACTAAGTACAACAATAAATCGTTCACGGCTCCAAAAGGTGCTTTTAAGATTGTAGATGATAACATTTACATTCAAAAGGTTGGGTGGATGAAGATGCGTAGACACGGTGGTAATCCTTGCTGAGCCTATTGAAGTGACCGTGAAAAAAGATGGACGGTATTGGAAGATATCCGTGCTCTACAAGGTCGACAATTTACCCGAGCAAGTAGATGACGGCAAAGAGATCGGCATTGATTTGAATACCTATAACATCTCGTATTCTTCTACGGATGGTGAACAGGGCATGTTACCGATCCCTGACTTAACGGATAAGGAGATTAAGATCCGTAGGTATCAACGTAAGTTAGCCCGACAACAGAAAGGATCTGGTCGATCGAAGCGAAAACTGCAGAACGAATGCGGCACATCAACATAGCCGTAGATTGTCCAATAAGGCGTATACGTGAAGATCAAGACTATGTCCTAGGGCACGGTTGAGAACCCTGGAACCAATGTGAAGGCAAAAGCAGGGTTAAACCGCGTCATTGGATGGGGACGCTTTAATTCCTATTGCGATTACAAGTTTGGCAGGGTTGTCCCTGTTGATCCGAAGTATACCAGTCAACGCTGTAATCAGTGTGGTCATACAGATAAAGTCAATCGCAAAGTAAGTTTAAGTGTATGGCGGATCATGCAGATATAAACGCATCTGCGAATGTGTTACAGGTCTCCTGGATTGGGACATCTGCACGTGGAGGAGCGTTCTCGTTAGAGACTCCTATGAGCCGTGAAATGGATCTGTCAGTAGCTATATAATTTGTTACTTATGGATATAATTCCCATAATATAGATAAATTTTTTCCACTCATCATTTATCTTGTGAACCATTCAATTATATCACCGTTAAACTTCTTGTATCAGATTTTCATATCTGGTTCTACAAATTTGGTGATTTGGGGTTAAGGGAGAGCAAGCCTGCTCTCCCTTTCTTTATGGATTTCGCTCTATATTGAAAGGAAAGTTATAAGTTTACGCCTTAGAACCTGCGGTTGTAACAAAATTTAGTGTCATTCATGCTAATGCTATGGGCAATAATCAGTTAATTTTTTGCTAAATCCTTACTTAATGATGATATTCTTAAACCATTCCAAATTTATATGAAAGCGTCCAATAGACTTAGGGAATTAGAACTGAGCATCTATCAAGAAATAATGGAGTGCCAGAGATAAATAACAAAGAAGACATTTTAAATATTGAGAAAGACAGTCTAAAATTGTGTCAAGGATTGAAGTGAGTCTAGTGGTTGTCGCTTGGCAGAAAAATAGAGAGACCGATCATTTTGATGTGAGAGCCCAATATGCTACAGAAATCGTTACCTGTCAGCAATACATACCCCTATCTGAGGTACAGGAAGTGGAACTCCTATCTCAAATGTTCACTTTGGAGATTTCATTCCAGTCAGTGTGTTCTTTAATAATGAACTGGGCGTAGATGAATCAATTATTAACGATGTGGTTTCTCAATTGAAAAACATCTCCGGTTCGTGAAACCAATGAATGGGTCTTCAACGCCACCCATGTAGATGAAGCCCTCAATTGAGTGATATCGTCACTCTTTTGCAATCACTTGAGTCCGAACCATCGCGTGCTAACCAAAGACTGATGAGTCTACCCATTCATAGAAAATCCTAATCAAAAAAGGAGGATTCTTCAAGTTGTAAGACCATATTTTCTCAGAAGGTGGTTTCACCTTGGAAAATATCCAGTCCACAGGGAGAGGCTTTTTGATATACAGGTTCCAAGGCATTGATTAATCCATCCTCGCCGCGCCAAAAGGGGAACTTGCCGAGACGCTTGGGAAGAGCGGCCGAGGCAGGGGGTGTACGAATGACGCCAAATAGATCTTCTGGTAGTCCTGCGTCCTGCCAGAAATTGCTTGACGGTTTCAAGGGCACAGAATCCTGTAGAGTGTTTTCTTGATCATCATAGTTCTCATCTGAACTGGTTGGCGCCCCTGTAACTTCTGCTAGCAGTTCTTGCCGAGTAATTCCTCGCAATTCAAACAGCAGAAATGGATCGCGGTCAAACTCCTCTGCGAGCAAATAATAGACGGCTGCAATATGTTTGCATGGGTTAGACCAATCTGGGCAGGTGCAATCCGTCTTCAAATCATTGACACGTTCAGGGAAAAGCGGAGTGCCAGCTTCTTTCAAAAGATCCTCAAAATCCTCTGGAATCTCACCAGCCAGAAGTTTGGCCACATAATATGGCTGATCCTTTAATGACTCAACAATCTTTTTCCAGCTTGAGGATTTAAATGGTTTCAGCTTGATCCCCACAAGATAGTGACGTGAACCTCGGACTTTCGATTTGACTAGTCCTTTTTCAATATCAATGGACAGGACTTGTCCACTTCGCGCATAATTTTTACCACGCCCCAAGCGTGCACCAATGCTAAAACTTTCAAGTGTCTCTATCCACCGTATCCCCCACCAAGTCTTTCCAATAGTGCCGCGGCGTGACTGTGCCTTAATCCCACCTTTCACGGAGCGCGGTCTAGACGGTGGATAATAATCGTAGTAATATCTTGACATTTATTTAGAGAGGAAATCAATTGTGTGGCTCATGATGCAATCGCATCTTTTTGTAACCTGAGTATTTTCTTAAGTTCACGAGTTGACATTTCGGTAATCCATTGTTCGCCAGTTGAAACAACACTGTCGGCAACCTCCTGTTTTTGTTGTATCATGTCGTTAATATGTTCTTCAATCGTGCCAGTACACACAAATTTATACACCTGTACATGCTTTGTCTGTCCGATACGAAAAGCACGATCGGTGGCTTGATTTTCCACAGCGGGATTCCACCACCGATCGTAATGGAATACATGGTTAGCCCTTGTGAGGTTGAGACCGGTTCCAGCAGCTTTTAATGAGAGAATGAAAAATTGAGCCCCCGAATCATCTTGTTGGAAGTGTTCAATCATGCGATCACGCTGTTTCTTGGGGACACCTCCATGCAAAAATAGAGCTTCTCGGCCGAAAGTTTCTTGCAAATGTTGTTTGAGCATGGTCCCCATTTCCGTGAACTGTGTAAAGATGAGCGCGCGGTCTTGGGCTTCATAAACTTCTTCAAGCATTTCAATGAGACGAATTAATTTACCTGAGCGCCCAGAAATTTCAGAGGCATCATGGAGAAACTGCGCGGGGTGATTACAAATCTGCTTGAGTTTGGTCAGTGTTGCCAGGATAAGCCCTTTTCTTTGAACATCTTTGGCCCCTTTCAGTGCTTCGTCTATTTCTTTGACGACGGCTCTATACAGTGAGCCCTGTTCTTTGGTGAGTTTTGTAAACACATTGGTCTCTTGTTTATCGGGAAGATCATCAATGATCGTTTTATCTGTTTTTAGGCGGCGTAGAATAAACGGCCCAGTGATGCGTTTGAGGCGCTGAATTGCGTCTAAGTTATTATGAATCTGTATCGGGACAAAGAATCTCCGCTTGAACTCGGCTTGGGTATGAAGGAACCCTGGATTGAGAAACTCCATGATGGACCACAATTCACCCACATTGTTTTCAACGGGAGTGCCCGTAAGAGCGATGCGGTAATCAGATCGAAGCGATTGAGCAGCTTTGGCCTGTTTTGTCCCCGGGTTTTTGATATTCTGAGCCTCATCCAAAATAATCACTCCCCACTTGATTTCGCTTAATACTTGAAAATCTCGATGCAAAAGGGGAAACCCCGTAATCACAACGGGCTTTTGCGAAACCTCTTGTTTGAATTGATCAATATCTTTTATGCGCCGAGCACCATGGTGAACGAGCACTTGCAAGTTTGGCGTGAAGTGCGCTGCTTCTTTTTGCCAGTTTCCAATCACTGAGGTAGGGCTGACCACAAGGATCGGTTTCTGTGGATTAGACTCAAGTGTTTGTTGAATCAGGGCAAGGGTTTGGGGTGTTTTCCCTAATCCCATATCGTCAGCAAGGCAGGCACCGAACCCCCACTGTTGCAGAAAGGCCAACCATGAATAGCCTCTGGATTGATAGGGACGAAGGGTTCCGTCAAATTCATTGGAGACTGGAATTTCTTCAATGTCTGCACCATGTTCCAGAGAGTGAAGTAGATCGCCAATCCATCCTGTGGCTTCAACCCCGCCAAAAGGAAGTTTGCTAGGTGTTTGTGCAGCACCAAGGCTCATATGCACAATGTCTCTACCGGTAATATCACCGGTACTCATTTTCTTCCAGAAGTTGATGGCTTCCTGAATTTTAGGGGCATCAAATTGCATCCATTGTCCGCGAATTTTTACCAAAGGCATCTTTAGGCGTGTGAGTGTTTCAATCTCTTGAAGTGAGATTTGCTCATCTCCCAAAGCCAGTTGCCAGTCAAACTCTACGACATCACCAAGTGAGATCATGCCGCGGCTCTGCATTTGGGGAGATTTAACAGAAGCGCGGACGGAAAACTGTCGATGGTGACCTGCCGATGTCCACCATGATGGTAGCTGCACACTATATCCAGACTGCTGGAGTAACCAAGCAATTTCGTTCAAAAATGTATAGGCGCCTTGAGTGTCCAGTTCAACGCCACCTGGGCGAGATGCTTTCAAGCTCTCTGCCAGTACCTCGTGCAGACTTGAGACATGTCCGAGCGATGTGAGGAGAAACTCATGAATATTAGTCCGATACTTTGAAAAAATTGATTGGGTTTGTTTTTTAGGCTCCCATGCATCGGCCACTTCAATAAACAGGCTTGGGTCGTCAATTGCATTTAGTAGATAGCGAACATACCATTGTTGATCATCATCTTCGGGTTCTTCAAGTCGAAAGCAGAGTCGAAACGATGCGTGAGTTGACATGGAGAGTGCGCGTCGCCAAATCTTGACCTGCTCAGAAAAATTCTCCAAATCATCAAAATCTCCAGACATTGATGAATTCCAGTCACGCAGTGCATAAACCCATTGATCATGAATGCTTGAAAACGATTTTTTTGTTGCCTTGCGACTTTTTGAGCGAGGTTTATCGGTCCAAGACATGCGTATCAGATAATCAACGAAAAATTTCAATATCTGTGTAATGATTGATAATGGTGCTTCATCAGGGGGCTGATCTTTTCTGTCGGATACTGCTCGGCAAGCGTCAGGCATTGCTTTTGCAAGCGAAGAGAGAATTTCGTGATTTTCTCCACTAATGACTGGCTCCCATATTGCTTGAAACGATCCATCATTCTCAGATAATCCAGGCACAAATTGTTCCTGAGCAATCAATGCTCCGCAAAGTCTTAGTACATGGGTGAAAAATCGTATATCCGAGCCAATAAGAACGCCTGGTGCAAGCATTTCTTTACCCATTGAGTTCACCAATAAATCGAGTGCATCCTCTGGGGGCAGGTGCATCGTTTGAACGCGCCATGGATGGAGGACAAGGTCAGATTTATCTATGGGAAAATCTGCAATCAGAGGACTTGAAGGCAGTGGAGTTTTCCCCTGTGTGGGTAGCCACACTTGATGATGTGTTGACTTTTTTTCATCAAGGCGCAGATCCGCAAATGTAGTCGCTTTCACGAGTTCCTTACTACTTGCACGATAAGGCAGATCCAATTTAGATTTAGGATCGGGTGCGTTGGAGACTTCGCCCCATAACAGAAACTGCTCTTGGTAGGCGCCTAAGTGAAGAACAATCATAAAGTTATATTGATATCAATAGAAAAATCGAGTCCAGAAGGGCTCATTATCAATGATGATCTCGCGTCAGATAAATTTGTTGACATTCAGCCAGGGATTTCGCAAAGAATACAAACAGTTGCAGGAGAATCTGAATGGTTATTTCAATGGGGATCAGAGTGTGGCTTATTAGTTCCTGTACGGTGGGCCGAGTATCCAATCATTGATTAGTCGTACTAGTGCCAATTATTTCGGACTCTACATACTCTTTGAAGGACTTGATATCAACAAAACACTGATACCGGCCTGATTGACCGTTGGTAAGTTTCTGCAGATTCATTCAGCAGGAGTGCGGTGGGACCACCCAAGCCCACTTGTATTCCGTTGGGCCATGCCAGATCAATGATCGTCTGTGGAGATTGTCCAAGGTCGTAGCCAAATTCTCCAGATAGCAATTGGTGTGATTTCATCCATGATTGAAGCTCTTTTATTTGAGACTCTTCGTCAACTGTGCCAATATGTGTTGGGGTTTGTGTGGGTTTTTCAGCAATGGGTTCAGTGTCGGGGGGATCTGGGTTTAGAGATTTGAGAAACTTATTGGTAGCAGTTGGCGCCGAGCAATCAGAAAGTCAGGATAATTTTCAATCTTCCATAACTCTTCATCCATTGGAATCCACTGAGATTCTGATGCGTCAGGAAACTTATCCCGAGTCCAATAAAAGTAACCGCGTGGATCATCACTTATCCGTTCACAGGTGTGATGACCATTAGAATTTCCAGGATCTTTTGAAGGTAATGTAGAGCTTACATATGGCGGTGAGGAAACAGAAATTTCCAATGGCATTCACTTGTGATTTGTTGTAGTTATCATAAAGCTTAGCTTTGGGAAAAATGTGGTGTACATTTAAGTGTGAATCTTTGCCTAAGAGACTATCTTTTCGCTGAATTCCATCACAGAAATTTTGAGCACCACGCATCCGAGTTAGCCAGTAAAGTATCGGATAGGTGCGAGCTCCAAGAGACCATAAATCAAAATCAACAGGACGAACTCTCGGGTGCCCCCAGAGCTCTCCAACGTCTGAAATGAGCGCCTTTATTCCAGATGAGTGGCCGTCTAGTTTTACCAAATCATACCTAATCTTAGTCTCAGTAGATCCAGAATACCGTCCATGAATGCCCGTCTTTAAATACCAATACAGAATCAGATTCCATTCATCGGTGCTTATAGTTCTGCTAAGACATAACTCTAAATGTCTTACTACAATGGGTATGGAAAATTTTGAAAACAGCACTCTATCATGATCAAGCCCTAAAGTGCTTGAGATTTTATTCAACACGGCATCAATATATTCTTTGGTTTTCGCAAGTCCTTTTTCAAAATCATATTTGTCTGTCTCATGCAGAAACTTGAAGTCCGCCTTCCCATAGATGACAGCGTTGACACATCTTAGAAGCCAATCCATAGAAAAATTGAACCGTGATTTGCCCAGTACTCCAAAGATTCCCCCATAACCTTACGCACATCAGGCCATTTAGCAGAAATCCTGGCAAGGGCTAAATCTCCTTTAGACAATCGGGTACCCGCGCTATTGAGTCGGTTAAAAATGTCTATAACCTCTTCGGAATCCTTTTTTTCATCCCCAATTTGTTCAACATAGAAATTTATTTGGGGGATACCCACGAGCTGATTCACGGCCTGCATGAACTTAAGAAGATTTTCATTCTTCAAATCGTGCTTATCCATGAGAGAAGGTGTATGCCCTGTGGCCCCGCTTGCATAACTTCTGTTACGTCAAACCAGAGTGGATCGCTCTTCATTTTGGTTTGATAAAATTCAAAAATTTCATCAATGGCGTGAAAATAAAGATTCTTGAAAACTGATTCATCGCCATTGAAGAATTTAGGTGGCTTCCCCTTTGTGACACTGTAGAGTTAGTCATTGACCATCAAGGAGTAGTTCAGTTTTGACACCATCCCGCGTTGTGAGCCAAGTTAACAGGCCTCCGACTGGATGACCACGAACTTGTTTTCTATTCCAAACAAATCCTCTCTGAAAGCTTGGAAGAGTGATTTGCTCAGCATCAATGTTTGCAAGAATAATATTAATTGGTGGCATCAATGGTACGCATGTAATAGATAATAAGATACGCAATCCATGTAAATTACCATGGATCTTTTAGGGCGTTTCCATTACAGGAGGTATCCAAAAACTCAAATGATGCTCAATGTAAATGGCCTTCAAAGTGTAAGTTGGGGAGGTGCTGACATCAAGGGCCAGATTGCTCAACGGGTGACACAGGAGCCAGACTACAAGTTTTTTCTAGTTGCTATCTGTGGTATTACGGAGATCTCTGGATCCGTTAGGTTGAACGATATATTCAAATGTATAGTAGCGAGATGGCTGATTTGGATCGGGTGGGCTTGGATTTCCCTTGTAATAACTCAAAAACCTGAGAGATGCATAGTTGCCAAGTGAGGTTTTAAGTACGATTGTGCGCCCAGGTATTGGAGTGATTAGCCCCGTATCAGAGTTATAGTTGTACCAGCCATTATCAGCGCCAGTACATATTGCCAGAGAACTTCCTGGCCGAGGCCCTGCAGGTGTCTGAATCGCAGGGCATGTAGAGTTACGGCCATCAAAGATATAGCCATCAGAGGGGGCTTCAGTCACCTCATCAAAGGGTAGAGAGAGAATTTGTGCACCGACATCGGCAGGGCCACTGATACCGCCATTGAAGATGACAGTAGTCCCGCGAAAACCAATATCCCAGACCGCTCCAGACGAGTCTGCCATGCGTTGGTCCTTGTCTGTAACCGACGAAGAAAGAATCAGCTCGTTAGCATCAAGATCGTACAGTGAATACAGATTGTTTGAGACGGAACGTCCAGTTTCTAAGTCTCTACTAATGACGAGATCAGCCATGATATCTTTGACCAGTTGAGCCTCAAGAGGAACAGTCTCTGGTTCACTAGACGTACTGTCACAGGCTCCGAATAAAAAGATAAATCCTAAAATACTGAGTTTCGCGAGAGCTTTGATGATGGAAAACATAGGTCACCAGTTAGAAATCGAATTGAAGAGAAATATATCCCCGCCTGCCTGGAAGTGAAGGAACTAATGTGGGATATGTGTGATTGAATAAGTTATCTAGACCGATCTGCGTCGTGAATTCAATTGCTGGAACAAAGGAGAATTTTTTGGTGAGCGCAGCGCCAAGGACGGCATAATCAGGCACAAATTCGTCCGAACGGTTGGCTAACTGGTTCCCATCCAAGTCACGGTATCCGTATTGACTTCGCCAACGGCCATGAAGACTTACAGTCAGATCAATATTGGATTGAAAATAGGCAGCACGCAAAGAAGCAGAATGAGGAGATCTGCCAAATAGGCCCGTGTAATCTTCCACACTCAGTCGATAATCTCTTCCACTGGGCGAGCGTCCATAGACAGTTCCTTCGTTGAGAGCATCAACAATTTCGCGGTCTCGTGCCTGTAAATATTGGTATCCTAATGAGATGTCTAATGAACTTCGCCTGCTCAGCTGAGGTGTGATCCTTAGTTCACTCTCAACGCCTCTAGTATAGATTTTTGATAAATTAAAATACCCATATACAAATGCGCCATTCGTTTTTTGAGCGACAGGCTGAGTTTCAATAAGATCACTAACCTGATTATGAAACAGGTTAACCTGCGCTGAAAGCCATGTATAAAGACTGACGGTTCCACCAATATTATAGGCTACGGAGTTTTCCGCTCTCAATGGATTCAATTGAGACACATCCAAGAGAAGTTGCTGAATCTGGCCATTTGATTCAAGTTGACGGATCCCTTCATTCATTGGAGCCGAGCCAAATACCGAATATCCGCCAGATGAGTTTGTAAAGGATAAATAAAGTTGACGAAAGGCAGGAGCCTTAAAGCCACTTCCGATACTCGCACGCAATCGGATGTGGTCTGACGGGCGGATCATCACTGCAAATTTAGGAGTAAATCTAGCGGCGTAGTCAGAGTGATTGTCATAGCGAGCACTGGTATTGAAATGAATGAGATCAGACGCGAACCATTCATGCTGAATGAAGAAATAACCCTGAGATGATTTGGAGGATGCTACATTGTATCTAGTTCCGCCAATTTTTTCGCCGATCACACCAACTCCAATGTTCGTCAAATGCCTTGTATTCCAGAGCATATCTAGTTTCATTTCGGCTTTGGTATAGGTTTGATTAAATTTGTCCTCGTAGTTAATAAACCCATCCGTTTGGCGGCGATGATAGTTTTCTGTTTGATAGTTCGTCCGATACAGGGTTGTATTCAGTCGAATTTTATTTGTGAATTGAAGATCAATTTCTGGGTGAATACTCCACTCCCAGCGCTTACCTTCATCATCATAGCGGTCTTCGCCTTGATTTATGATTTGAGATGCAAACACGCTTTCTCGATTCTCAGTGGTTCCTCGCGCGCCGAGTTTAATTTTGATACGATCAGACAGTCTCATGTGCGATCTTAGATCTCCAGTCCAATCAGAAAATGATGGCGTGGTTGGCCCATAGATATGGGGGGATAGGTCGTAACCGCCTGAGGCATATCGATTCATAATGAATTTCACGCCCCCCCACTGTCGCCCTCCTTCTATTTGCAAGGTCATATCGGATGTCGCATGAGCGCCAATCCGAAAACTCGCTCCCCCCTCTATTTTTTCTTTCGGTGGAGAAGTGATCAAATTAACGACTCCAGCGATCGCCTCACTTCCATACAGTGACGAAGATGGTCCACGCACGACTTCTATGTGACTTAATCCTTTGACGGTGATCCGATCAATATCAAGCGTTCCAGCAGTGCGTCCGACTAAGGGCTCGCCATCAAGTAATACAAGTGTATAATCTGATGCAAACCCCTGGATTTGTAATCCAGTACCATGATCGTCAAATAAGGTGATTCCCATTTGATTGGCTAGCACATCTCCAAGACGCAGTGCTCCCTCGCGCTGTATGACATTTGATGTAATCACAGTTGTAGGGACAGCGACATCCTCGAGTAGCTTCTCTGACCGAGTGGCTGTGACGACCAGCGGTGTGAGCTCAATTGTACGCATTGAATCACGGACGGCCGTCTGTGCAGATACAGTCAATGTGCCTAATAGAAATGGAATGTAGATCATCCAGGTCCGAGCTGATAGACAATAAGTAATTGATCTCTTGATCATTCTTATTTAGATTTAGTCTAAATATAATCAATTATACGCCAATTTGCAAATCGGGGTCAAGGAATTGAAGCATGTAAGATATTTTTAATCGCCATAAATGATCGTCTGGCAGAACAGTTTGAAGCTCCTTTTGTCATAGCTGATTGAGTTTTCTGCATTACTCAGATGGTCGTCGAAATCGCTCCTGATTCCAAGTGAAATGTGCTGAGATCCTATGCGAATAACCTAAATCACTCACCAAGCCTCCAAAATCCCCAAATCCATAATCAATTGATAAAGGTCCTAGCTGGATTCCAGCACCAACAGAGGGAACGATATCTAAGCCGTAGCTATCAGTTTGGGCAATGCGGTTGATGCCCGCCCGGAGCGCGATAAGATTACGGAATGAATACTCTCCCCCAACGCGTGGATGAAAAGAAATATCCCCTAAGTTAAATGCATCCGCGTGCTGACCATCAAAAGCAACATCAACGTCCAAACCTATCAGAATTGTGCTATGGGAGCTGATGATAAACTTCAAGCCTGAGCCGAGTCGCATCACGGGTAACACCAGAAATGTATCCCCCGTTGGTAAATCCTGATCAAAGGCTTCTGTAAATGTGTATGGACTTCCCGTATTTGGGTTGATGTCTTCAATGGTGAATGCCGAGGCATTGACGCTCCAACTCTGTAGCATTGTAGACAAATCTTGGATTTGAACTCCAATCATAAATTGATCTCCAAGCCATTGTACCCCCGCATCAAAACTATACCCCCACGCATCCGCAAAATTCCCAATTGTGCGCCGAATGATTTTTCCAGATGCGCCAAGCGATAGTCGCTGATTTAATCGTCTGGCATAGCTGAGAAAAAATGCCATATCAGCCGCAGAGAAACTGGTGATATATGATTCTGGGTTTGCCTTGGGCTGATTTCGATCGGCATCCCAGGCATTAAGGGTGTTTTTTATGTCATTGACTCCGCTTCGGAAAAAGCTAAGGCCTACAGTTGAGTTATAACTGGCTGGATACGAAATTGCAGCGAAATCAAAGGATACAATCCCCGCAAATCGCTCAGCATGCATATAAGCAATTTCCGAATACTCGGTTTGTGTGAGACCCGCAGGATTCCAATACACACTGTTTACGTCATGCGATAGCGCAACGTTGGCCCCTCCCATGGCGAGGGCTCGGGCATCCACTCCACCTGCCAGAAAATCAGCACCATACTTCGCAATCTGCTGAGCAGAAACGGGAAGACATGTCAATAAAAAAAATGACGCAATAGATAGGCTAAGGCGCATCATCCTGAAAGCAATGAGTCAATAGTCATACTCTGAGTCTACTTGTACTATCTTAGAGACAATTCGTACAAATCATGAGTTGGACTGTAAACCTTTTCCGAAATATCCATGGATAGAAGTCTCACAGATTTCTATTTGCACTTGTGTAATCGAGCAGCAAATGCTCCATCAATGTGGTGATGATGGGGCAGTGTGCTCATGTATCCAGTTGAGGTTAAAACTGCCGAGGGAAGAAAGTTCCCTGCATGCTCAACGACAAATGTAGGGTGGCGCTCTAAAAATGCATCAATTTGATCTTCATTCTCCTCTGGTTCAATGGAACAGGTACTGTAGACGAGATAACCACCAGCCTTTACGTGATTGACGCTAGCATCAAGAAGACCATGTTGCAATTCGCACAAGTCCTTGAGATCTGATTCACGGCGTTGCCACCGCAAGTCTGCCCGCTTATTGATGACACCTGTTCCACTACAAGGGACATCCAAAAGCACGCCATCCGCCTGAAAAGGAGCGCTGTCTAAGAGATTCACAACCTTGAAATGAATATTCTCTACTCCTTGTTTATGGGCCAATTCCTGAACTTTTCTGAGTCTGTTTGGATGCCGATCCCAGGCATGTAATTGCCCTGATCCTTGCATCTTAGACGCCGCTGCCAATGCCTTACCGCCAGGTGCGGCACATGCATCCAATAGAGTCTCGCCCCGCTGGGGATCCAGTAATTTGACAACAAGACCAGCACTCTCGTCATGGACACTACACAGTCCATGATCCAAATACCCTTCTCGAATGACAGGGCCTATAGATTGTACGCGGAGATAATCGTCTAATAATTCAGAATGAGTCACCGAGATGCCACGATCCGTTAGTTGGTCTATCAACTGTGATGAACTTGTCTTCAACTGATTCACGCGAATACTATACTGCGGTGTCGTATTATTATGTTGTAGGAGCTGCTCGGCCTCCTGCGCGCCAAACCGACTGACATATCGCCGGGTCAACCATGTCGGATGTGACCATTGAATGGCTAGATCACGAATCGGATTTCCAGTTTCAGGTACAGGTAACACATTGAGTGCACAAGCTACTGCTCTGAGAATTCCATTTGTTAACGCTGTGTTTTGTCTCAGTGATCGTGCTAGATTGACGGATTCGTTAACCACTGCATGAGGTGGCCTATCAAGCAAGACGAGTTCTGCCAGTGCAATAAGAATCACCTGTTCAAGAGTAGTCGATAGTTTTTTTGAGGGAGGTTTGAGGAAATGATGAAGTAGAAACAGTAAATACCGTCTCCACCGTGTGACCGTAGATACTAAAGCAACGACCTTAGGGCTACAATGATGATCTATTAGGTTACGGTAGGCCCCGTCTTGCGTGATTCGCAATAACTGATTGACAGCTTCAATGTGATCATTAGAGGATCTCTTACTCATCATTGATGGTTCCGGGTCGTAGATCTATACTATTTTGTTGATTAGGCGTAAAACCTTTATCAATTTCTATGTCCATGCTCACTGTAGATCATATTGGCATTGCTTCACGCGATGCCATGGTTTTTGAGAAACTCCTCCAAAAACTAGCACAGTATTCACCTGCGGTGCCTGAGGACATCATTCAGCAAGGGGTTCGTATCCGGTTCTATGGAAGCGATACTCGCATAGAAGTCCTTGAATCCATAGATCCAACTTCAGCCTTGGGGCGATGTCTTGAGAAACGGGGGGAAGGGCTTCATCATATTGCATTTCGGGTAAACAATATACAACGCCAATTTGAACATATGCGTCAAAAGGGATTGCAGCTGTTGACAGATGCCCCTGTTTCGGGTTCGGATGGGAAGCGAATTTTCTTTTTGCATCCTCGTGACACCTGTGGTGTTTTGGTAGAGTTTTGTCAACCCATCCATCAATATACGGTTTTATTTAAGGGGTGTGATGATTTAGAAAAAACGATGCTTTCAGGTGGGTACTGCATTGTTTCTGGATCAGGCACTGAGCATTTGGTCACTAGTCAGGGTGAGTCTACCATCACTCCCCGAAGCATGGTGATCCATAATGCTTCCTCCAAAATACTTGGCCAAGAGATTAGACTGCCATCTGTACCAGTATTGATTAGTGAAGTCAGCAATCAATCCGCAAGTGCGTTCGCACTTCAGCGCCAATGGCCATTAGCCCAAGTGGTGGTTTTACCAGAGGGTGTACAGCAGAAATGCCTACCAGCAGTATTGTATGATTTCTGGGATTGTGTAGAACATGGGTGAGACTGACACGGCAAGAAAAAATTTGCAGACGAAGGTGTCTGAACTCCCCACAGGTTGTGGGGTCTACCAATTTTTGGATCAGCATGATAGGCCTCTTTATATTGGTAAAGCCAAGAATCTGCGCAGTCGTGTTCGCTCCTATTTCCGTAAGGATACCCAGATGCAGGGGCGGATGAAATTGTTGGTTGCGAAAGCAGTGGATGTACAAGTGATTGTGACCGATAACGAGGCCGAAGCATTGATTCTTGAAAACAATCTGATTAAGGAACGTAAGCCTCGCTACAATATCAATCTGCGAGATGACAAGACGTATCCATATATCTGTATCAAAAACGAACCGTTTCCTCGTGTATTTACGACGCGACGCATCTTCAAAGATGGCTGCAAATATTTTGGCCCGTATGCTGATGTGCGGGCCATGAAGCGTGCGCTTGAAGCCATCCGCACGATCTTTAAGCTCCGTACTTGTTCATTAGATTTGTCTCCAGAGCCCATAGCGCAGGGGAAGTATCGGGTCTGTCTGGAATATCATATAAAGAAATGTGCAGGTCCGTGCGTTAGCTATCAAGATCAATCATCGTATGACGAGACGATTACCCAAGTGGAGATGTTCTTAAAGGGCCATACTGGTGCCTTGAAACAGACTCTACAAGAATTAATGAATCAAGCAAGTCAAGAGATGCAGTATGAAGAGGCGGCCCGCCTGCGTAATCAAATTGATGTGATAGAAAGTTATGGGCAGAGGCAAAAAGTCGTCACTTCAAAACTCGTGGACAGGGATTTATTTGCATTGGCAACTGCACGTGATGAGAATGCAGCTGTGGGTATCTGTTTCAAGGTGCGTGAGGGTAAAATTATTGGGCGCGAGCACAAAATCATGCGCCAGATAGACGGTCATAAAGATGAAGCACTTATGCAGCGATATGTGGAAAATTATTATTCCCAAACCGCTTTTTTTCCAGATGAGGTCTTTCTGAATACGCCTATCTCAGAAAGTGAAACGATTACTGATTTTTTGAGCAAACAGCGAGGGAAGAAAATACATGTGCATGTCCCGCAGCGTGGAGAAAAAGCCGAGCTGATGCGAATGGTTCAGGCGAATGCAGATTTAATCCTAGGAGAATATAAACTTGAGCTTCTAAAACGCGGGGAAGATCGTATTCCTTTTGCGATCAAAGCCTTGAAGGCCGATTTGCGATTGAGGGATTTGCCCAAACGAATTGAGTGTTTTGATATTTCTCATTTGGGGGGAACGGGGACGGTTGCTTCATGTGTGGTCTTTCACAATGGCCGTCCACGAAAGAGTGATTATCGTAGTTACAAAATTCGTGGCGTAGCAGACGGAAAGCCCGATGATTTTCTTTCCATGGAAGAGGTGGTGGAGCGTAGGTTTCGTCGTATTCAAAATGAAGATGGTCCGATGCCTGATTTGGTTATTGTTGATGGCGGTAAGGGGCAGCTTTCCAGTGCGGTGAAAGCGTTAAAGGAAACCGATACGTATGGAAAATTTCCAGTCATTGGACTCTCCAAACGATTGGAGGAGGTTTATTTTCCAGGGGAGAAGGATCCATTTCATATTGCGAAGCAGAGCGCATCGTTGCAGTTGATACAGCGTATTCGTGATGAGGCGCATCGTTTCGCGATTAAAATTCAAAGAAAACAACGCAAGGATCGGATGCTTCATTCGGAGTTGCTCAATATTCCTGGCGTTGGGACTAAGACAATGCGAAAACTAATCAGGGCATTTGGATCAGTTCGGAAAGTCAGAGAGGCTGATGAAAAGGTACTCAGAAATTTGGTTGGCCAATCATTGGCGAAAGAAATTCAGGACTATTTTCGGAGCAAGGCGGATGGTAATTGATAGGTATAAAACCTGGATTACAATGCTTTTCAATGGGTGCACTAAGAGTTAGGCAAATCATGCGATATCATTCTCCTAAGCCTCTTGAAGTCTATGTAATATGGCATCCTGACTGCCATGAGGCAACCTCTATTGCTGGACAAGTCAAGAATCATTTTGGGACTCATCGATTTCAAAATGTCATGGGCGGCAGAGGAATTAATATGAAGTTCTTGCGGATATCTGACTTTGGTTCATCTATCCCCATACATGCAGAGTTCCCCGCCGTTGCGGTAGCCTTGATTGATGGATTGTTTGTTGAGGATAACAATTATTTAGAAGGCCTAAAAATATTGGGTGAGAAGATAGAAAAACGGGCATTCCGCCTAAAGTGTGAGAGAAATTGTAAATTTAAGGAATTTTCGTATCATACTTGGTAGGATTTCTCCTACTGACTATGGTTAATTATCCACGTAACAATTTAATCAACAAATGAAAAAGAATTCGGTGAGTAAAAGTTTAGGTATAGAGGCACCATGGAAGATTTTAGAGGATGCCTATGATGATACAGCGAAACAGAGGACAGTGACGGTGACTTGTACTGACACATCGTCACTGGAGTGTCCAAAGTGTGGAAAGGCGAGTCCATTTTATGATTTGCGATCTGCGCGTCAATGGCGGCATTTGGATACCTGTAACTATCAAACGGCGTTGAGAGCGCAGGTTCCCCGGGTCAAGTGTAGTGAATGTGGGGTAAAGACGGCGCGGGTCCCGTGGGCGGGCCCGAGTTCTCGGTATACCTATGACTTTGAGGAGTCGGTGATTGGGTGGATCAAAGAGGCGAGTATATTGGCGATTTCGCGTCAGATGGGACTTGGATGGAAAGCCATTGCGGGCATTGTTCATCGTGCAGTACAACGTGGACTGGCAAGAAAAAAAGAGCAGGTGGTTGAGAACATCTGTGTTGATGAGGTGGCTTATAAGAAAGGACATAAGTACTTTACTGTCGTATCCGATGCCGACACAGCAACGGTGCTCTATGTCGGCATTGGGCGTGATCAAAAGGTGTTGATGCGTTGGTTTCACCAATTATCCACCGAGCAGTTGAACGGGATCAGGAGTATGAGTATGGACATGTGGCCTGCCTATATTAGTGCAACCTTAGCCTGTCTACCAGACGCAAAAAAGAAGATCTGCTTTGATCGGTTTCATGTCGCGAAGCATCTGGGAGTTTCGGTTGATAAAGTCCGACGGCAAGAGCACAAAGCGCTCCTCAAGGAAGGCAATCCGATTCTGACGGGTACCAAGTATAGTTGGCTTAAAAGTCCTCACAACATGTCATTAGCGCAAAAGAGGGCCTTCCATGCCATTCGCACCAGTTCCCTCAAAACCTCCAAAGCCTGGGCCATCAAGGAAACGTTCAGAAAAATGTGGAACTATAAAAGCGCAACTTGGGCACTCAAGGGTTGGAATAAAACATTGAGTTGGGCCATGCGCTGTCGGCTTGAGCCAGTCAAAGATGTCGCCAGAATGATTAGAAAGCATCTCTGGGGGATCATCAATGCCATTGTTCTTGATGTCAGTAATGGCCCGGCTGAAAGCATCAATAGTCGGATCAAAACCGTCAAAATCCGTGCACATGGATTCCGCAATAAAGAACGATTTGTGGATGCAATTTACTTCCATTTGGGCGGACTTGATCTAAGCCCCAGATACGCAAAATCATGACTTTTTTCACAAAAAAAGCGGAAGCGCCGGAAAAACATGGCAATGGCTCTCGTCTATTGCCAGTATCAATTGAAACTGGACTTCTTGATAATCTAAATCTTCACCAACAGGTTCTCCAGTTAGATCAATGGAATATGGAGAAAGAGACACGCACTCATAGGCTAATCAGGGAGCTGCGCATGAATTCTCTTGTTACTATCTTAATGTGCATTTAAATCCGCTAAACGATCAAATTGGAATTGAACAGGATCTTGATAAAGTTCAGATATTTCTAAGTCATACTAAGCATGACAGTGAGGGAAAAAACATTGCCGAAAAGATTCGTGAGTGGCTTCATAAGAATAGTAATCTTGCTAGTTTTATGGACATTCATGACATTCCACCAGGGTTCTCTTTCTCAGAGGTTATTGAGAATCATATAGGCAGATCCGTCTTTTTAGCAATCCGTACAGACCACTACTCATCCCGAGAATGGTGTCAACGCGAAGTAATTGATGCAAAGCAGAAAGGAGTTCCAATGGTAGTTGCAGATTGTTTGGAAATTGGTGATGAGAGAGGGTTTCCATATCTTGGTAATGTGCCGATCGTTCGTATGGATCCCATTGCGAAAGATCGTTTCGCAGATGTAGTAGGACGGCTACTTGATGAGGTACTTGCGAACTTTCTTTGGCAATGCCGTGTTGAACTTATTTTCCAAAAGTCTAAAGATGTTGTGTTTCTGTCCCGTCCCCCCGAGCTTATGTCATTGGTGACATTAAAATTCAAACCTGATAGGCCTAATGTCATCGTGTATCCTGATCCCCCACTTGCTGAGGTAGAGATGGATCTTTTCAGAGGCGTGTCATGGGATGGTTTACAAATCCGAGCTATAAGCCAATGGTTGACGGGAGAAATATAAAATCAAGCATAATACCATGACTGTTTCGGTCTCAACATCTGACAGCCCAGATCTGGAAGCATTCGGTTTGAGCGAATCTCATCTTAAAGAGGCCATGGCAGAGATTGCTCTTCAGCTTCTCGCTATTGATGTAGACTTAGCCTACGGTGGCGATTTGCGCCAATACGGATTTTCACAGCTTCTCTTTCAACTGGTTTTGCGATATACATCCCGTTCTGATTTGAGAAATAGTAGGGTAAGAGTAACGAATCATCTGGCATGGCCAGTTCATATTGAAAAACCCATAGATCAGCTTGATGCACTTGAAGAAGATCTTCGTGGAGCTGCAAAACTCACACTTTTTGGGCGCAACGGAACACAGATGACTCTGGATGATCGCCGTAGTCTTCCAACGCATGTTCCAAGTGCTGATGAATGGTCGTCAGGACTGACCGCGATGCGTGAGTTTCAGAGCTCTTCTACGGATGCTAGAGTAGTCCTCGGTGGTCAGGTTTCTAATTACAAAGGGCGAATGCCAGGGGCAGCAGAAGAGGCACTTTTGTCATTACAAAACAGAAAACCTTTGTTCTTGATTGGTGGATTCGGTGGATGCACTCGTGACATTGCGGAGACTTTAGGGCTAGTTGAAAGTTGGACTGGATCACGGAATCACTGGTTTGGTCGGCAAGAATTTGAACAGTGGGGCAGCGAAGATCTTAACAATGGATTATCGGTGGAAGAGAATCAAGTATTAGCAGATACTACGTTTATGGAAAATGCAATCGTGTTACTTCTCCGAGGTGTACTAAGATTGCGTAAGCAGAAATCCTACCATGCATAACCATTTACGGATGCATAAGGTCTTTATAAGTTATCATCAAGTGCTACAAGGAGTATCTCACCCAGATGGCTTTGGATCGCAGACTGTTCGTTGATAGTTCTGTCAATACTGGTGATGTTTCCGATTCATTTTCTGACCAACAAACTCGACAGATTATAAGGGATGAATTTTTGCGTGATACAACAGTAACTATTGTATTAGTTGGCCAGGAGACTAAGCATAGAAAGCATATAGACTGGGAAATTTTTTCAAGCATGTTTGATGGTAAGATCAATAAAAGATCTGGTATTCTTGTGATAAATCTGCCTACAATTTCCGAAGTAGGCATCGTTGCCAGAGAAGAAGAAAAGAACATCATATATCCAGACATTCCATTATGGAAACCGGTCCCTCAAAGAAAACTCCTTGAGTCACATTATCCTCATATGCCAGAACGAATTATTGATAATCTGTTGGAGCGGTCCGTCAGATTATCTGTAGTACCTTTGGTCAAGAATTGCTAATTATCCTGAAAATCTCCACTTCCTCATTGATGTTGCACATCAAGGCAGATTTCATTGTAAATATAATCTTTCAAGACCCATGCGTCGCATGAATTCTCTGAGTCCACTTACTAAACTTTTAAATCAAGTCAATAATGACCCTAAAAAAACAGCGATTATTGAGAGGTCTTGTTGATAGTCTTTAACCCTGATTCATGTCACTCCCACTCAATTCTCAGCGAAGCCAAGTAAGTCCAACCCACCACGATCGTGATACTATATCAGCACGTATGTCTGACCAGTTTCCTCCCATTCACCAAGAGTTAGTTCGTTTCAAAATCAATCATTTCTAATAAGTTGCCGCAAAAACCAGTCACCCTGACTTCAACGATTTAAGCCCTGAAAGTTGCGTCAAGTATAGGCGCCTCACAGTAATACAAAAGTACACGCTTAATATACTCCATTGAAATCAGGCCAGTAATCTGGGGTGAAGTATAGTTCTGCATAGGCCTAAATTGATAGGATGTGGTAATCGCTGGATTATCAGATTAGATGCAATCCAGCTCCTTCAAAATCATTACCTCAACTCGTGCCCGACTTTATCCTTTGCCTTTTTTATTGACGGCTGATTTTTCATCATTTTTGGCAGACGTTAATAACTGTTCAGGTTTGGCGGGCAGTTCAGGGGTAATTTGATCGCTTCCTTTGCCATTATGTACGCCTCTGACATATGCGTCAACAAGCCAGGAATGCATGGACGGAAGAGGTACACTGTATCCATCCTTCCCTTTCACTGCAACTACCCCCTTCTCCATCAACCGGTCAAAAAGATTTTTAGCCTCTGCTTCACCATAGATTTTTGACAGAGATGATAGAATATCAAGGCGATCAAAAGCACCGCCTGCAGAGTATGAAGAAATGGCCTTGGCTACATGCTTGATCTCATCAACATAAAAACTTTCAATGCGTTGGGTGTAGTACTGAATTCGTCCCTTCATTCCCTTCTCCATGATTTCCTTCAGCCCCTCGGGTGTCATGAGTCCATCGTTCTCCCGCAGATATTCTCCAGCTCTCATCGCATACGAATGAATGTGTCGTGGCCACCGATATGTCTCTTTTTCTATCGCATCAATCCATTCGGAGGGGTCACCCTTCACCTCTCCATACTTGACGATCCAGTCGCAAATCACCGCACGAGAAGACTCCTCGCTTAACGCACCCAATTCAACGGTATTGTCGTCACCAAACCGTGAGATGCCCAAAGTTTTTAATGCATTCAATGCAGTCCTCAGACCTGCGGTAAGTAGGATGATTGGCCGCTCTATCTTTCCATTGTGGATAAGTTCAAGCAATTCTACCACATTTCCCTTGTACTCTGACATAATCACATCTTTGTTGCCCAGAGCTTGGACTTCATCAAGAATTAACAGTAGAGGCTTAGTTCCCTCCTCTAATACACTCCTAACCGTACCCCGGAGTCGAGTACGTTTTCGCATCCATGTATAAACTCCTTTAGGTCCAACCCTGTGGACACTTTCTGTTCCTAAGTATTTTTTATTCTGGCCGATTGATCTGAGCATGTTGTCAGAATCCCAGAGTGCTCCCACCCCTATGTATGTGGTATCCCATTGCTCATTCATCGCAATCTTTCTGCACTCATCAAGTAGCGCCGTCTTACCAGAGCCAGGTGCACCATATATAAGGTGAATCGTGCCTTTTTTTGATCCACGGACATCTGACAGGATTTTCTGAAAACCCTTCAAAATCTCCGAGCGTCCATGAAAATATGGAGTTGCCCCTCTATCCATCGCTCCGGAGCGGAACGCTGTGCTCCTTTCTTTTCCCATGGGAATGAACCTTGATTTGCTCAACAATTGTATTATCAACCTCCCTAATCCTACTTAGTTCCCATACCGTGTGAACCATCAAAACAAACCGTTATGCCTAACGCAATAAGCCCTCTTGTAGATCAGGGCATATGTGTATTAGTCCGATTATTTTGCCGCGATCGGTTGGTTGTATTTGCTCACTGAAGTTATAGGGTTTCTATCGTGATTTTATGGATCAGACCTGTCTCTGCAAATACCGTGCTCTAGACAAATAGAGTAATCAAATAACTGCTGGGATTCGCACCTGTGCACATTTTGAATCTGATTTATTTACCAGAAAATTATGTACAAACTTGCAGTAATACCGAGTATTGCAAAAGATAGAATCGCAAAGACGGGGTCTGTTTTGATGACACTTCGACTGATCTGGATGGCTTTTACGTTATCCTTACCTTTGCCTTCAAGTAACGAAACAATCACAATCAAAGCAGCCGAAATTACAAACACCCACCCCATACGATCCAAGAATGGCATCTGAGGTAAGATCCATTTGATTGTTGCAGACAGTGGAATACTGAGCACTGCAGAAATCAGAGCTGCATTGGGTGTGGACTTTTTCCAAAATAATCCTAAAACGAAAATTGCAAGAACTCCTGGGCTTACAAACCCGGTATACTCTTGAATATATTGAAATACTTGATCAAGAGAAGCAAGTTGTGGGGCTAAAATAACTGCGATAGCCATACTGACTAGAGCTACAATTCTCCCTGTACGCACCAAATCTTTCTGGGAGGCATTGGGGCGAATATAGTTGCGATAAAGATCCATTGTAAAGATGGTGCTTGTGCTATTCATCATTGATGCTAATGAGGACACAATTGCTGCAATCAAGGCTGCAAAAGTAAGCCCCTTGAGCCCTGGTCCTACATATGCATTCAGTAACCAAGGATAAGCCTGATCTGCGGTTCCAATGGGAGCTTTAAGCGCATAGGCCACAATGCCTGGTATGACGACAATTAGTGGTAACAGTAACTTTAGAAAACCTGCAAATGCCACTCCACGTTGTGCCTCTTTAAGCGACGGTGCGGCCAATGTCCGCTGAATGATATATTGATTGCATCCCCAGTAGAATAGATTGGCAACCCACATTCCACCAACCAGAACTCCAATTCCTGGAAGTAAGGTCCATGCGTCTTGCCTCATTCCATCGTCGTCTGTATAGACCAATTCATCGGGTTGAAGAATCATGTTGAACCGATCGGGCACTTCGCTGAGAAGCTTTGAAAAACCAGCAATCACCCCCTGTCCGTCACTATAAGCGTTCAATGCGAGGAATGTGGTCAATAGCCCCCCTCCAATCAAGAAACAGACCTGAACGACATCCGTCCAAGCTACTGCTTTGAGTCCACCATATACGCTGTAAACAGTTGCGAAAATTGCAAGAGCAAGAACACCCTGCCACAGCGCAATTCCCATAATTCCTTTGAGAGCGAGGGCCCCCAGATAGACGACCGATGTGAGATTTACAAAGACATAGACCAAAAGCCAGAATACCGCGAGTAGCGTTCGCACCCTACCATCATAGCGGGTTTCAAGAAATTGAGGCATCGTATAGATGCCTTTCTTCAAGTAGATGGGGATAAATAGCCACGCAACAAGCAATAATGTAATGGCCGCCATCCATTCATAGGTTGCAATGGCTAGTCCCAATCTGAATCCAGAACCAGACATTCCAATGAACTGCTCTGCAGATATATTGGATGCGATCAAGGAAGCGCCGATCGCCCACCAAGGAAGCGATTTGCTCGCCAGAAAATAATCCTCTGCATCCCTCACTTTCCCTTTCTTTCCCCGAGAGACCCAAAGCCCTAACGTCACGATTAGGAGGCAGTAGGCACCAAAAATTATATAGTCAATCAGAGCTAATTGCATAGATTACAGATTTGAAATGAAACTAGTCACTGCTTAATTTAGGAAACAAAGTTGAATTGCGCTAACTTATATTCGCTTACACTGTAACTACTTTCAGACAGAGTTCACATGCTTTATCAAACCTATGGTTAATGATTTTGTGTCTGTAACTCACCGCACATTCCCATACCAGACTATTGTAAACCTCTGTTTGGTAGTATTGTATACGTGAGTAACCCACTTGCCTTTACCGCTTCTTAATAGATTGCGGGGGCGTATTCAGCAGAATCTTGGCATCCAGAAAAAGGTTCATCTTGATGGTGTTGAGGGTAGGTTCTGAATGCAACGAACTGGCTCTTTGAAGAAATAGCAACTTACTGGGAAACTGTTATGACAAAGGATCAACTCAATACAGTCTTTTCGTATGAAACTTCGCCGGGATTCAATACGCATGGATATGATATGTCACTGTTATAACCTATCTTTCAAGAAACCAACGAAAGTGTGACCGGCATCAATGAAACTGGAAACAAATTTACAAGGTCGTTTGAGGAACACGAAACTACCCAAATCCAAGGGGTTGTTTCCCTTGTTTGAGGCGATCATCAATTCAATCCATGGCTTGGAAGCAGGTGGAATCTCCGCTGATGAGGGGCACATTCGTGTGATGATTGAACGTGAAGGAACTCCTCTTTTTGATGAGACACCAGATGTGTCAAACAGCTCTCAGCCTATCGCTGGTTTCAAAGTGATTGACAATGGTATTGGATTTAATGAAGAAAACTTTCAATCATTTATTACGCTTGATACGCAATACAAGATTGACAAAGGAGGAAGAGGTATTGGTCGACTGCTTTGGCTCAAGGCATTTGATAAGGTAGATGTGGTGAGCCATTTTTTGAATGACCAACATGCATGCAAGCAACGGAGTTTTCGTTTTAGCCCCGAAGGGATATCAGAATATGGCATCAACGACACTGACGATCAAGAAAACAGGAGCACTTCCATTCACCTACGAGGCTTTAAGGATGGGTACCGTTCAAGAACGCCCAGGACGGCCTCGGCGATAGCGAGATCTGTCGTTGAATACTGCCTGTGGTATTTTGTACGACCCGGTGGTGCACCAGCAATTATGCTTGTAGATCAGGGCGAAGAGATTTCACTGAATGATCTATATGAGAGTCTCACGCATACTTCCGCAGACTTTGATCACATCCAAATCAAAGGTATCCAATTTGATCTTCTCCATATTAAACTCAGAACAACTACTTCATCTATTCACTCCATCGGATATTGTGCTGATAACCGCCTCGTTGAGAATGAAAATCTGAACAAATACATCCCTGGACTCCATGGCAGGATTACCAATGGGGAGGAATTCGTTTATTTGTGCTACGTGAGTTCCAGTCTCCTCAATGAAAGAGTTGATCCTGTACGAAATACGTTTGATATTTCATCTGATTCAGGGGGGCTCTTTGACGATACCGAAATCAGCTGGAGTGAAATTAGCCAAGGAGTTGTCGAGAAAATATCCGATCATCTTCGTGAATATATTGATAAGATCAATCAACAAGTGCAGAATCGAATACATGAATTTGTATCAAAAAAAGCACCACGTTATCGTCCCATTCTTCAACATCTAAATATAGAAGGATTAAATATTGATCCTGAAGGTTCGGATAAAGATCTTGAACTCGTACTTCATCGCCAATATGCAGAGATGGAGAGTCAGCTTCTGACAGAAGGTCATGATCTGATGAAACCACAAAACGGTGAGTCTCTTGAAGATTATCATGACCGCATAAGCTCTTATTTGCGTAAGGTTGAAGATGTGAAGAAATCTGATCTTGCGAACTATGTTACCCATCGTCGAGTGGTCATAGACTTATTGAAGAACGTGATTAAGCGCAAACCGGATGCATCTTACGCTCGTGAAGAAATGATCCATAAGCTTTTGATGCCAATGCAGATTGAATCATCGGAAGTTCTGCAGGATTACTGCAACCTGTGGTTGATCAATGAAAGGTTGGCGTTTCATGAGTATCTGGCATCCGATAAATCATTATCCTCAATGCCTATCACGGGCTCAAAATCAGCGAAGGAGCCAGATCTATTAGCATTGAGTGTATTTGATAACCCCTTACTGGTTTCTGACAGCTCCACCCCTCCTTTGGCTTCAATTGTGATTGTTGAAATCAAACGGCCCATGCGTAATGATGCCGCTCAGGGAGAAAAAAGGGATCCTATAGAGCAAGCACTCGCCTACCTGAAGAAGACTCGCGAAGGAGGTGTACAAACTAAACATGGCCGTCCAATTCCAGCCTCTGAAAATATTCCAGGATTTTGCTATGTGATTTGTGATCTCACTCCGACCATTGTGCAACGTTGCAATATACCTGAAGTTAACCCTAAAAATCATCAGATTCACTGGGTTTAACGGGATTTTCCTCATTTTTCTTCCCTAATATCCGCTCATTTAGGGATATTTGGGGCATTTTTAGTGGATTTAGGGCTTATTTATCGATTTTTTGCACTTTTTTTGCGTAATTTAACCTGTCCATGTAAAAAGCCTGTGTTTTTTGTGTTTTGTATCATTTTATGTCATATATTTAGGCATTCTTATCCACTCACAAATAATTTATCCTGTCCATGTATGTTGAACAAATACCCAACCGTAACTCCAAGCCAACTTGGCTCATTCGCGAATCCAAATGGATTGATGGTAAATCCGTTAAATTCACCGTCACCAATCTTACCCGTCTCCCACAGGCTATCATTGATGGCATTCGCACCCTCTTGAAAGGTGGCACGGCGGTCAAATCCATCAAAGACGCCTTTGAGATTCGAAGTAGCAAACCCCACGGTCATGTGGCCGCAGTCCTGGGCATGATGACCCAACTCAAGATCCATGACCTGATTGCCCCAAAGAACTCACGCTTTCGTCGCCTGGTGCTTGGGATGATTGCCGCCCGCGTGTTAGACCCGGCCAGCAAACTCCGGACCAGTACCATGCTCAATCAAGAGACCGCTGCCGATACCCTCAACGAAGAACTGAACCTCAAGTACGTTGATCAGGATGACTTGTATGAAGCCATGGATCAGCTGGCCAAGTGCAAAGCCGACATTGAGTGCACGTTAGCCAAACGGCATTTGACAGAAGGGGGGATGGTACTCTATGACGTCAGCAGTAGTTATGTGGAAGGGGAGAAAAATTTCTTCGCGGAGTTTGGCCATAACCGAGATAAGAAAAAAGGCAAAAAACAAGTCGTTTATGGGCTGATCACCGATGCAGAGGGACGCCCCGTCTCGGTAGAGGTCTTTCCAGGCAATACCGCCGATACTGCAACGCTTGGATGTCAGATCACTAAGATTCAAGAGTCCTTTGGATTAAAGCATGTTATATTGGTTGGAGATCGGGGGTTATTGAAGCAGAAGCAGATTAAAGAGGAGATCATACCTGTGGGGCTGGATTGGATCACGGGTATGCAAAAGAGGGAGATCCGAAAGGTGGTAGATCACCAAGAAAAAGAGCAGCGGCGGGAAAAGGAAATGCGTGAGGTTATAGAGCAGAAGGAAATTCAGATGAGTTTGTTTGATCAGCAGAATCTGGTGGAACTAGAGTGTGATTTGTATCCAGATGAAACCCTGATTCTGTGCAAGAACCCCTTACAAGCGGCCAAGAGCAAGCAAACACGGGATGCATTGTTGGACAAAGCGGATGAGGGACTTAACAAGATTATCAAAGCCATCACGGCGACGCCGTGCCGATTAAAAAACGAAGCCAAAATTGGCATGCGCGTCCAGAAGGTTGTGGGCAAACACAAATTAAAGAGGTTCTACAATCTGGGTGACATTAAGGAGGGGCATTTTACCTATAGCCGCAATGAACAAGCGATTAAAAAAGCCGAACTCTTGGACGGCGTGTATGCCATTCGGTCAAGTGTGAAAAAGACCCCCGAGACATTAGTCTCCGATTACAAGCGTTTATCTTCGGTAGAATGGGCATTTAGAACCATGAAATCCATGTCGTTGCGCGTACGCCCGATTCATCATCGCAATGAACATCGGGTCATTGCGCATATCTTTTTATGTATGTTGGCCTATTATGTAGAGTACCACCTCCGTCAGAAGCTCGCGCCCATGTTGTTTGCAGAAGATGATTTGCAACTCAAGAGAGCGCAAAGAAAAGACATGGTCTCGCCAGCCAAGCGCTCAGATGAAGCCAAAGAGAAAGCGCAAAACAAGACGACATCAGATGGCGAAACCGCCATGAGTTATGAGTCGGTGATGAAAACTTTGTCTGGGTTGAGTCGTGTAGTGGGCGTTCCGAAAATCACAACCGATAATTCTCCCGAAGTGACCTTGTTTGAGGATTACAATCCGACCCAAATGAAGGCGCTAAAACTCCTGAATATCAAACTCTCCTGAGTGATCTATTCGTCAGGTTGAAGCGTCTTTCTGGCAGATAATCCTCCAGATTGTAGTCAAAAATTCTCAAATTTTCTGGAAATACTGGACCTTCTGGAAATTGAAAATAGGGTTAACTTCAGATATACTTGATCTTTCGCGAACGCGTGATGGTATGGGTTACTTTGGCTACAACAAGCACTTTCAAGCCTACATTGAAGTCATTTCTTATGATCAGTTGGTGGATATGGCGATGGAGCGTAACCGTGCATTTTTTGATAAACTCGGGCTACCTTCGAGTTAAGCATTTTAAGGAAACGCTTCCGTTACGATGACTATAGCATCAAATTTTAGGGAAGTGTCACGATTTGATTGTAACTCGTTCATAACTTAAAGGAAACGATTCATTTTTCAATGAATCAATGTTTTAACACGTAGCTAAATCTCTGTAAAGGTGCATCTTCACAGGAAACTGCTTATTAGGATAGACCCACAAGATTCCAACTTTGAATGTTCAACTATTAAACATGATTTGAGGGAACGAAATCTTGATACTCTCAAAACTCTGGTGGTAGATATTTTTAGGTAACTATCCAGCACTCACTTTGATAATTTCATGAGTAGTTTAAATCAAGAATTCAAATGGTTCTTGAACAACCGTGATGACCTGATACACGGTTGAGAAGGTCATTTTTAGTGATAAAACTCCAAGAAATTCTTGGAGTTTTTGATGATGACATGGATGCGATTTCAGATCATGAATTAGGTACATTTTTGGTTCAAAAATGCACTTCTGATCAGTGCAGTATCACGGCTAGGTCTCATTCGTGCTTTCGGGTTCAATGGACAATATGCCATTAGACTCTTCATTACATGTACACTAATGCGGTATTGAGGGAACTTTGCAATGAAGTTTATGTCTCTCCAGCCATGGGTGCAAATGATTTGGGAAAGATTGTATCGCACTCTGAGATATGGAGCTACTCACTCTTTTATTTCTCAAAGAACAGTGAGTATGCTTTACCTAAGCCTATGGGACAAGTTATTTACACGGAGCAATTGAAGCTAAGGAAGTCAATACGTAATATGATTAATATTGAGTAATTATGTTCAGATTCAAGATTGAACGGTGAAGGTACCAAGGTATATAATTCCCAAAAATTTAGTATTTTCGCTCTCTCCTTGCCAAAGGTAACTGACAAAAAAACATGTATAGTTTAACTCTGGTTGAATGAAATATATTAATGGGAAACACCTCACAATAAGGCAATTGTTTACTGGTCGCAAATACGGACTAGACTACTATCAGCGTGAGTATTCATGGTCAAAAATCCATGTTAGAGAATTACTAGATGATCTCTCCAATAGTTTTAATAAGGGAATTATAGTACGTGAGTACCCAAAGAATGGAACCATTCTATTTTGGAGAGTATAACAGACACAATAGGATAGAGGAGAATCTATCCTATTGCTTACCATAACATCAACTTAACCTTGATATCATGCCTGTTCAAAAGGCTTTTAACTCTTCGGATTCAAACTGTTTCTATCGTGGAATAGAGTATCGTCTGTTGCCGGGCACGCAGTGGAAAGCCCATCTCTTGTCAGGGCTTTGCGGAGCATGCAGGTTTGTATGGAATACGTTTCTTGACCAAAGCAACAGGGACTATAAAGACGAACATAAGGATAATCCAGAATTGACCTGGCCGTCATTAAGTAGGAGATACACGTCTTTTCGCCCAACCATTTCTTGGTTGAATCGGTATTCGTCCAACATTGTACGAAACACCTTAAAGCATCAGGCCGAGGCGTGGCAGGCTTTCTTCAAGGGATTACGTGACCATCCTACGTTCCATAATCGGTTTCAACACAATTCGTTTACGGCGACCAAAGGATTGTTTAAGATCCGAGGGAATGATGTCTATATCCAGAAGATTGGCTGGATGAAGTTTCGTAGGAAAGGCGGTAATCCTTATCCAGACGGTGAGCCGATTGAAGTCACCGTGAAGAAAGACGGACGGTACTGGAAGATGAGCGTAATTTACAAAGTCACACATCTACCAGAGACGGTGGACGATGGCAAAGAGATTGGCATTGACGTGAATACCTATAACATTTCTTATTTCTCAACGGATGGTGAACAGGGCATGTTACCGCTCCCTGACTTAACGGATAAGGAGATTAAGATTCGTCGGTGGCAAAGAAAGTTAGCCCGACAACAGAAAGGGTCTGGTAGATCCTTGCGGACAAAGAGAAGGATTGTCAAGTGGAAGCGAAAACAGAAGAACTGCAGAACGAATGCGGCACATCAACATAGCCGTAGATTGTCCAATAAGGCCTATACGTTGAAACTTGAAGATCAAGACTATGTCCAAGTCTGCTAAGGGTACAGTAGAAAATCTTGGAACCAATGTGAAGGCAAAAGCAGGGTTAAACCGCGTCATTCTCAACGCTGGATGGGGACGGTTCAATACCTATTGCGATTACAAGTTTGGCAACGTGATTCTTGTAGATCCGAAGTATACCAGTCAACGCTGTAATCAGTGTGGTCATACAGATAAAGTCAATCGCAAGACGCAAAGCAAGTTTAAGTGTATGGCATGTGGCCATCAGATATCAACGCATCTGCAAATGTATTACAGGCCTCCAGGATTGGGGCATCTGCACGTGGAGGAGCGTTCTCGTAGAGACTCCTATGAGCCGTGAAACGGATACGCAAAAGGTAGCCGTCAAATAGATGGGTACTCACGTATATAATTCCCTTTAATAAGGATTTTGATAAAAGTCATGAACGTAGTCAAGTTGCCAAGTATCAACCCTATTTCTTAGGGCCGATTGTAACCAGTGAAGGTGAAGGGATTCAGTACTTAGTTGATGGGCAGCAACGTCTCACGACGCTCATACTACTACTCATTCATCTTAATCACATCGGCAAAAAGATTAAAGATTTCGAAAATCTTCAATCTCTCGTATACTCCCACTCATTTGGCAGGAAGACGTTCACCATTGATGTTCCTGACCGAGAAAATGTGATGCAGGCAATTTTGGATGGTAATGAATTTGACTCGTTAAATCAATCCGAATCCGTTGAGAATATATGGAATCGGTTTCAGAATATCATTGATTTCTTTCCAGATTGGCTGAAAGATGACAATCTTCCATTCTTTTGCGATTGGTTATTAGAGCGCGTTATTCTTGTTCAGATTGAAACGACTGACACCAACATGGCCCTTGAGGTGTTTGAAACGATGAATGATCGCGGGCTTCGTCTTTCAAATATTGACATGCTAAAGGCGTTTATGCTTGCCGGGATGAAGGAAGAGAGAAAGATTGAAGAATCAAATAAGCTGTGGAGAGAGCAAATCACTGCATTGACTGACATAGAAAAGGAAAAGAGCGCTGACTCTGATTTTTTTAAGCACTGGTTACGTGGGAAATATGCAATAAAGATTCGTGAGCGCAAGAAGGATGCAACACCAGAAGATTTTGATATCATCGGCACCGCCTTTCACAAGTGGGTCAGAGATAATAAAAACGCTTTGTTCCTCAATCATGCAGATGATTTTTATAGACTCATCAATCATGATTTTAAGCGTATGAGTGACAGATATATTCACCTACTGAAAAAGAGTTATGACTTTGACCCTGATTGGGAATATGTTTATCATAACGCGACTAATGGCTTCACATTACAGTATTTGCCAATCATGGCTTCTGTTGCTCCAGACGACGATGACGACACATTTCAGGAGAAGTCCCGAATGATTGCTGGTTTCCTTGATCTATTTTTAGCACGAAGAATGGTTAATTTTCGCAATTTTGGCTATTCAAGTATTAAACATACGATATTCAATTTGGCCATAGAAATTCGTAATATGAATCAAGATACCCTCAGAGATATTTTGGCTGACCGGATTGCAAGCTTTGATGATTCGTTTGAGGGAGTTGAGCATTTTTATCTCACTCAGCGTAACAAGTCTCACATTTGATACCTAGTGCCCGTCCAGAAAAGCACCTAACAGCGCTGAATCGCCTATTCTGTATGGGTTTATAGATTCAAAATAAACGTTATTTTGCTGCGAAGATTTTGCGACCATTTTCTAGATTACGCGTTAGAGGCACCAAAAATGGGAGTTTTCAGTATACACCCTGTCATTTGTTACCTTGAATTCACACATCTTCGTAAATCTTCAAGCGAAATGATCGGCGATAAATGTCATATAGAATAGGAACTTCAAAGAAAATTTTCTATTTCTGGACGGGTACTACCTACTCGCCAGAATGACGTCATGGATTGAGAGCGAATGCGATGTAGGAAATAGATTTCCTGAATATGTAGATAGAAAACGTAAAGACCCGTTTGAGATTGAACATATTTTGGCGGATAGATACGACCAGCACACTAAGGAGTTTGACAATCCCCATGACTTTGCTGACCACCGAAATCAATTTGGTGGGTTGCTATTGCTACCAAAAAGCTTTAACGCAAGTTACGGTAATAAAGAATATCAGGAAAAGCAGACACATTACTTTGCCCATAACTTGTTAGCAGCCTCTCTACATCCTGACAGGTATAAGCATAATCCATCATTTAAAAGATTCCAGGAAGAAACAGCGCTGTCTTTTAAATCTCACAATAAATTCAATAGGCAAGATCTTCAAGAGAGACAATCATTGTATGGGCAAATCTGCAGGAAAATCTGGGATCCAGAGCGACTTGGTCTGGGTGGGGATATTCCGTCTAATAGAGAATCAAAGCAGAATCGTAAAGAATTCTATGGGGTAGGGCTTGCTGAACTCCTCAAGGCTAAGTTAATTGAATCTGGGGAGGATTTACGAGGAATGCGAGGTGGAATAGAATATTGGGGTGAGTTGACTTTTGACGGCAAAGTTCGTATTCGCCAACAGAATTTTGATACTCTATCTGGAGCTGCCTGTAAGTTGACGGGTAAATCAAATAATGGATGGGATTTCTGGCAAGTCAAACGAGATGGTGAGTGGCACGAGTTGGGGAGTATTCGTAGGAAATATCTTGAAGATGAGTCTAACAATTGAATAGCCCGCTAGTGTTTGAGGCACTATTTTAGACTGAACAATCAAATTCAAGATCTTTATATCTCCTGAATACAATTAAGAGTTTTCCCTCCCCTGATATAGATACTCATATATTTTACTCTATGAGCCCATCCATGTGATGAAACTAAACGTACCCGAGCATGATGTTCTCAGTGTGAAGCAAATGATCTAAAATTTGGTATCATCAGAGAATATGTATCAGGAACGATGATGTACATCTTTATATGAGTCACATGTTTAGTGTAATCATCACTATTGATTCGTGCATATAGAACATCTACGTTCTAATGGATATTTCAGTGTATTTTCTTGGGAGGGGGGTTGTTCAGCAAGATCCCCCATTGACTATGATGGACACAACCACCGAACCTGCTTATGAAGCATTTGGTAAGCAATGAAAGTGAATTGCTGGTTTGAATACATGTTCAGGAATGCGAAAACAATTGAGGATATAATATTGAAACCGAAGATTTGAACACGAATATGGACATGCTAATTGATAAGCCGTTGACTCACCCCTTGTTAATAATATTGAAGGATTATCATCACGCATTCATTCAAATCTAAGGTATTTATCCATCACGGTTGACAGCGCGGAACATGGTTGACGGCTGAGCGATCCCTCACGACAGCCTGATTTATTAAGTTTTCGGATTGGTAAAACAGTTTATGAACTTAGTAGCAATTGTTGGACGCCCAAATGTGGGCAAGTCAACGCTCTTCAATCGCCTGACAGAATCACGTCAAGCGATCGTCCATGACGCCCCCGGTGTGACTCGAGACAGAGTCTATGGCCAGGTGATCTGGAATGGAAAGGAATTTGCACTAGTGGATACGGGCGGATATGTGCCCCGAAGTTCAGATCGCTTTGAGCGTGCAATAAGAGAGCAGGTTGAAATTGCACTCGCAGAAGCGGATATGATTTTACTGGTTACCGATACCACGGCCGGAGTGACAAAATTAGATGAAGAAATAGCCAGAATGCTTCGGCGAACCGATAAACCAGTCATTGTTGTTGCCAATAAAGCGGATAATCAGCAGCGCAGATGGGATACCGCACCCATGTATAGCCTTGGGCTGGGGGATGTCTATGCCGTCAGCGCAACTAACGGTATGGGGACAGGAGATTTTCTTGATGCAGTCATAGAGCAGCTGCCAACTACAGAGAAACATGATGAGCCTGATGGAGTCAGAATTGCACTGATTGGGCGGCCAAATGTCGGAAAATCTCAGCTGACAAATACCCTACTATGTCAGGAGCGCTCTATCGTCACAGAAATCAGTGGAACTACCCGTGATGCTGTAGATGCTCAACTCACTTACAACGGACAGAGCATCATTCTAGTGGACACAGCTGGGCTAAGGAGGCGAACGAAGGTGCACGAAAATATTGAGTTTTATGCCACACTACGCACTGAACGGGCGATCCGAAGTTGCCATGTCGCCGCTGTGATACTTGATGCAACAATCGGCCTGGAGGCGCAAGATATTCATGTCCTTAAAGAAGCGGAAGACCTCAAGAAAGGACTCATCATTATTGTTAACAAGTGGGATCTCATAGAAAAAGAAACCAATACGGCCAGAGATATGGATCGATCAATTCATGAGCGTCTGCAAACACTGAATTATGTGCCGATCGTATTTATCTCAGCATTGACTGGCAAGCGAGCTCACCGTGTCTTGGATCTTTCGCTGGAGATCATTCAAAGCGCGAAACAGAGGATCCCGACTTCAGAACTCAATCAGACAATGCAGCAGGCGATTGCTCGTCACCACCCTCCAAGCTGGCGCGGACATCATGTGCAAATCAAGTATGTTTCACAGGTCGGGGTCTCTCCTCCGCTATTTGCCTTCTTCTGCAACTACCCCCAAGGGATTGGAACGATGTACACCCGATACTTAGAAAATCAACTGCGAAAGGCCTACGGATTTGACGGCGTTCCTATTACTTTGGCCTTTAGAAGAAAAACAGCTCGTGAAAAAATGGAACATTAGATCCTTAAAAGGATAATCACCCAAGAAACTTTCTAATTCTATGCCAGGCGTACCAAAAAATACTAAGACTGAAAACGAACGAAAACTCAATTTCTGGGAACGATTGTACCTGCCAGAGATTTTTAAGGGCTTAGGGTACAGTTTTCGGAAAATGATCAAGGAGCCGTCGTACACGACGGAGTATCCAGATGAGTTGTGGGAGCCGCCCGATTCCTATCGAGGCCGACCAGTTCTGGTGGAAGAAAAAGGTAAGCCACGGTGCGTGTCCTGTAATCTATGCGCCAAAGCCTGTCCGCCAATGGCCATCTCAATGCAGTCACGCGAAGTGGATGATCCTAACAGTAGCAAAGAACGTGAGCCCGCTTGGTTTGAAATCAATATGCTTCGCTGCATCTACTGTGGGTTCTGTGAGGAGGTGTGCCCAGAAGAAGCGATCGTCATGTCAAAAGAATATGATCTTACTTTCCATGGTAGGGATGAAGCCATTTTTGGACTTGACCGCTTACTAGTTCCAAAAGAACGCCTCGTAGACCGATTAGATTATCTGGAAGAGGAACGCAATAAACAGGAGAATGCCGAGCCTTGGGAGCACCGAAAGGATAATAATCTCCATAGTTTGCGGGATCAGGATCTGATAGAGAATTTGGCGGATACGCAAATGCCATCATTGAAAAATACACATCTGCGATCAGAACCCCCGATTGCGCCAACAAATACGTGGAAAGGTCGGACACCCCCAGATCATGCTTAATTTGGGTTCTGATGATCGGCGTACCGAATTACTTGAGCAGATGCGCTATCTCATTGACGAGATCCGAGCGCTTCGGCAAGTCATGTCTCGTATGCATGAAGCACAGATCACAAATACAGACCGTGGGCTGTCAGTGAAACAAGGTTACGGATCAATCATCATGCGGGATAAAAATGAACTACTCCCTGCACTGAAAAAACTCTGTGGCTCACAGAAATCTAAAAAGACTCGCAACAGAGACTGGAATCAGATACCTCTTAATGATATACTCACCGAAGTAGAAAAAGCACGACAGTTAGTGATCAAAGTGGCCGCAAAGATTAACCCCGAGGACTGGACTAAAGAAGTCACTGATGGAATGAATCTCTACGAATTTCTAATGATTGCAACCCAACGAGACGCAGATACTCTTCGTGAGATTGCACAACTTCTTTATCGGGATCACGCTTGATGGCCAAAGGTAAACTGTCTGCTGTTGGGTTGTTTGAAGAAATTCAAAGCGAGATTCTACAGAATCAGATGAGGCCCATTTACCTCTTATATGGAGAAGAGTCCTATCTGCCAAATCAACTTCAGAAAACCCTTGTTAACCATGGCCTTTCACCCGAAGATAGAGATTTTAACCTTGATATCATCCAAGGTGATGAGACGACAGCTCAGTCTGCACTGACCATTTGTCAGACAGCGCCCATGATGACTGAACGGCGCATTGTAGTCATTCGCGGATTTGACCGCATGAAACACAATAAATTGTTCGCATCCCTTGCCAAACAGCCCAATCTCACAGCAGTCGTACTTCTGATATGCGAAGGGAAACCCCGATTCAATATGTCTCCCTACAATGCACTAAAAAATAATAAGAAAGCCGTAAAGGTTGCCGAATTTCCCCGCCTCTGGCGAAATCAGGCCACGAAATTTGCCCGAGATTACACTGTAAAACATGGCTATAAATTAGAAAGCGGGGTTGATAGCATGCTAACAGAATTTTTGGGCGTGAGTCTGGACTTGATCGTCAATGAAATTGAAAAGCTCATGACCTATGTTGGTGATCGTGAGGAAAAAATCATTACGAAACAGGATGTATTCAAGGCTAGTGGCCAAACGCGAGAGATCAATGTATTTGAACTTCAAGACGCAATTGCTCAGCGAAGGGGAGTTGACGCGCATCGTATTTCGGAACAGCTACTCTCGGGAGCATCCTCTCGACCTGGCGAAGCACTACGAATCGTGGCGATCTTGACCCGATACTTTGTCCAACTCTGGAAACTGCATGAATTAAGAAATGAACGACTTGACCATAGTACTATTGCAAGCAAACTAGGAGTCCCCTCACACAAGCTGACCAGTTATTATGACGCTATTGTCATCTGGCCACTTCGGGACATCCAGCGGGCTTTGCAATTACTGTTAAGTGTTGATTGCGAAATTAAAGGGATGTCTAAGCGGAGCCCTCGGGTCATCATGACATTATTGATGACACAATTATTATCTGAATCTTTATCCCGAACAAAGGCGTTGACCTAAGATAACCGATCTATGGAACCTTTATTCAAGTGACGTATACAGTATGTATGGTGAGTAGACCCTTCCTCTCATGATGAATCTATCTTCTTGGATGGACGAGTTTCTGTGCGAATATGTTGACGACACCATGGATTATTCGGTCCGTGTTGCATTTGAGGAGTGTGTCAAGCGTGACTCCAAACTTGCGAAGCATATCCAACATTTGCGAGGGACGCGTACAATGCTTTGTGAATTTCAATATAAAAGCCCAAAGGGATTACGCTCCAGAGTGAAGAAGCGTTTGTCTCGCTGCTTGCCTATGTCTAGTTCAGTCAGGCCTCCTTGTAAGAGTATTCTCATTGGAACCGCCATTGCAATTGCTCTGTCTGCGGCTTTAGTCGCGGGTATATCACGACCTGTTCAAATGCCACTTTCAAATAGTCAAGGTTCGTCCCATTTGGTCATACCTCTCCACAGGGCGAACATGTGGAGAATCAAAACAGTTAATACTACAGAATTTCAAACATTCTCTCAGGTTGGGGCTCTTAGCTCAGAGGTTTAGAGCGCTCGCCTCACACGCGAGAGGTCACAGGTTCAAATCCCGTAGGGCCCACCAATAAATCATTAGATACATTATGTTGAGGACGATCGCGGTGATCGTTTTAATGCTACTTGCTCCGATTGCTGCAGCCAGTGACTCTGGTCGTATGGATCGCTTCGGTCACGCACTTGCTGCCGGAGACGGTTATCTGTTTATCGCAGAGACTGGCGGTTTTGAAACTCCTGGCACTGTACATATCTATGCACGAGGGGAAAATGGAACATGGGTTCTCAAAAATTCATTGCAGGGGATAGATGCTCGGGTGGGAGACGGCTATGGGGCAAAGATCGCATATGATCATGGTGTACTCATGATTGCTGATGGCACCAAAGTCTATCATTATGTCAATGAAGATGGGACTGGCAATTTTGCACTATTAGATCTCCTTGAGGACGATAACAAATCAACCTTTGGTGGTGGCGCACTTACGCTTGATAACGGCTGGCTCGCCATTGGGACCTCACTCACGAATGGATCCACAGGCCCCGTCATTCTATATAAGATGGATTCTCAGGGAAAATGGGTACATCATGCAGAATTAAATGAGCCCACGGGGCATACAGCATCAATGTTTGGGGCTGCTCTCTCTATGGATCATGAATTTCTGCTCGTTGGTGCCCCACAGGCTTGTGCCGCATATCTTTACATTAATCAGGATGATAAGTGGGAATTATCAACAACACTTCCATGCTCTGAGGGGATGACCGTAGGTGCTATGTACGGAATGACCTTAGACCTTCATGAGGACCACGCCGCCATTAGCGCATCAAAGCACAACCGTGGTGCGGTTACTGTATGGCACAGAAAAAGTAAAAGTGATCCTTCATGGGAGCAAGTAGCCGTTCTCAGTTCAGACGCCAGTCAACCGACCAGTTTGTTTGGCTCTCAGGTTCAGATTCTGGATTCCAATCAGATTGCCATTGGTGCACCATGGCGCACGGAAGAATATGCAGACCCTAATGTGCGGCTCTATTCAATATTAGAAGATGGATCTTTAAATCTCAACTATACCACGGTGTCAGACATTGTGGTTACATCACAGTCTACGATTGATGTTGATGAGACAACGCTCGTGATAGGACTTCCAAGTGTAGCCTATGGTGAAGGCAGTGCAGAAGTACTTACGCATAGGCGTGATTCATGGGATGTCATCCAAGAACTCTTTTATGTCGGTAGCAGACTCCCTCAAAAAGCCGAGATGGACTGTGATGATGGCATGGCAGGACAATTTTATTGTGGACTGGTAGATTTGGTTTCTTTTTTGCCGAATGAAGAAATGGGAATGAATCGAGGCGTTCGACTCAGTGATGTTTGGGGATGGGAGGACCCAGAAACGGGAATTGAGTATGGAATCATTGGGCACATGGAAGGGACAGTTTTTGTAGACTTAAGTATCCCAGCTCTTCCGAAATATCTCGGTACGTTGCCGCGCACAGAGGGATCACCTGGTAGTACATGGAGGGATATTAAAGTCTTTAAAGATCACGCGTTTATTGTTGCAGACAGGGCCAAAGAGCACGGCATGCAAATCTTTGATCTCAGACAACTCAGAGATCTGCCCAGCATGCCAGTGGAATTTGCAACCACAGCACTCTATGATCGGATACACAGTGCACATAACATTGTGATCAATGAAGAGACAGGATTTGCCTATGCAGTCGGTGCCTCTGGAGGCGGAGAGACATGTGGGGGAGCGTTGCATATGATTGATATTCGTGATCCCCAATCACCATCCTTTGTTGGATGCTTCGCTGACGAAAGTACTGGACGCAACAAAACAGGGTACAGTCATGATGCACAATGCGTTATCTACAATGGGCCAGATACAGATTATGCTGGACAAGAAATCTGCTTTAGTGCTAATGAAACAGCGATTAGTATCGTTGATGTGACCGACAAGGAACATCCGATTGCGATTGCCACAGGATCGTACCCAGATGCCGTCTATGTGCATCAAGGTTGGCTCTCACAAGATCACTCATTCTTCTTCCAAAATGATGAACTTGATGAATTATTTGGGAGGGTTGAAAAAACACGGACGCTTGTTTGGGATATCAGAGAATTAAACGACCCAATTATGATTCATGAACTCTATGGCCCTACATCAGCGACCGATCACAACCTGTATGTGCATGGTGATCTCATGTATCAGACCAATAACTCAAGTGGTCTGCGAATCATTGATGTTTCAGCCCCAGAAGATCCACGAGAGATCGGATTTTTTGACACGACTCCTTACGGGAATAATGACTCAGGGTTCAATGGTACTTGGAGCAGCTATCCCTATTTTGAAAGTGGGATGATCATTGTGACAAGCCGAAGAGAAGGATTATTTATTCTGAAAAAACAATCCGTAGATATATAGTTTGCCAAAAATTCCTCATAAATGGATCATGAAGGACGTTTCTGTGTAAACCTTTTCATTAACAACTAAGCACACTATTTGGAACACACTTACTGGATACATTCCCATGTACGTTTCTCGTCGCCAGCGAATGCTGGATCAATATCTGAAAGAGATTGGCCAGATAGACCTTGTCACTGCTGCTGAAGAGGCGGAGCTCGCCCGACGCATTAAACAGGGAGATGAGGAGGCGCTCTTGAAATTAACGCGTGCCAACCTTCGTTTTGTGGTCTCGGTCGCAAAGAAATTTCAAGGGCAAGGGCTTCATCTGACGGATCTGATCAATGAAGGTAATTATGGACTCATCAAAGCGGCCAAGCGGTTTGATGAAACACGAGGATTCAAATTCATCTCCTACGCTGTTTGGTGGATTCGTCAGTCAATCCTCCAAGCGCTCGCTGAGCAGGGACGTGTCGTTCGCTTACCGTTAAATCAAATTGGAACCATTAGTAAGATTCGTAAGAGCAGTGCTCGTCTTTCTCAGGAACATGAGCGTGATCCAAATATTGAGGAGCTATCCTTGGACCTTCAGATTGATATTGAGAAAATCCAGAGCGCTATGCAACGCACTAGCCGACATTTATCCATTGACGCACCGTTTAATGACGAAGATGAAAATAGCTTGTTAGATGTCTTGCCAAGTGATGAGGTTGCTCCTCCCGATGAACCTCTCAGAGGTGAATCTCTGAAGATTGATATTGAAGTCGCACTCAGTAGCCTGTGTCCGCGAGAGGCAGAAATCACACGACTCTTTTTTGGGGTTGGCCGAGAGCACCCACTGACGCTTGAAGAGATCGGGCTTCGGTTTGATTTGACCCGTGAGCGCGTCCGCCAGATCAAGGAGAAAGCCATTCGTAAGCTTCGTCAAAAACACCGTAGAGAGAATCTCAAGCTTCACACTCGGTAATTAGTGCGTCTAACGTAACTACTTTGATCGGCTTCCGTACTAATTTTTAAGGGGCGATACATTCTTAAGAGTGCATCCCTGCTTATTTAACTTAATGCACCTGATGACTCTTCGGAATTTATCGTATTACTTTTTTACAGGTCTTTTTTCTGTGATTATATTAATCTCAGAAGCAAAAGCGCAACAGATCATTGGCTTTGAGGAAGCGGTTCGAATTGCCTTAGATCAAAATACCCAGATCCAACAGAGTGCAAATCAGGTTCGCCTCAGTGAAGTTAATGTGCAATCTGCGCGCGCAGCGTTCCTACCAAATTTCAATTTAAGTACGGGGACAGGAACAAATTTTGGATTGTCCTTTGACACCAATGTCGGTGAGTTGCGAACCACCACAAATACTCGTTTTAATGTCAATGCATTTACATCTGTCAATGTGTTTGACGGGTTTCAATCACTGGCGGCGCTTCGTCAAAGCCAGTTCACGGTGACTTCAAATGATCTCAACCTTGAACGTCAACGGCAGGTCATCGTCTTTCAGGTTGCAAGTCAATTTCTATCTTATATACAGGCTTCTGAGCAGATTACCGTGCAGCAAGAAAATCTAGCGGCTGCCGCTCAGTTATTGTCTCAGATTGAGGAGTTTGTGCGGGTTGGTACGCGTCCAGTATCAGACCTCTATCAGCAGCAAGCTGCTGTTGAGACCGCTGAATTAGGCATCATACAGGCACAGCAATTGGTACAGATATCAGAGGCAAACTTGTTGCAGATTCTCCGTTTAGATCCTTTGGGGAGTTACGAATTCGTGATTCCTGAATTGGTCGATGCTGCGTTTGCCCCTGAGACATTAGATTTACCAGACCTTATTATTCGGGCGCAGCAACTGCGGGGAGATTTAAGGTCTCAGGAAATTGCCGTCAGAGCGGCGGAACAGGGGATGCGCGCTGCGCGTGGAAGTATGCTCCCTCAACTGAGTTTTTCCGCGGGTGCAGGTACAAGCTATAACAGTGGAATTGCAAACTTGGGATTTGGAAACCAGCTTGAACGAAATCGTTCCCAGTCTATATCGCTCTCTGTCAATGTGCCTGTCTTTAACCGTTTTCGATCTCGAACCCAAATTCAACGAGCGCGAATCTCGTACGAGAATGCAAAAATCAATGTTGAGGCCACTCAGCAACAGATTGGAGTAGAGGTTCGTCAGGCCTATCTGGACTATTTAACGGCCGAAAAACAATTGGAAGTCACTCGTCGGCAATTAACCTTTCGTCAGCAGGCACTTGAAGCGGCGCGTGAGCGATACAATGTGGGCGCGGCGACCCTAGTAGAGTTGACCCAAGCCCAATCGGACTTTGTGCAGGCTTCTCAGGATGAGGTTACGGCCCGCTATACCATCTATGTACGAAAACGCTTAATTCGCTTTTACACTGGCGAGTTGGATCCCACTCGCCCATTATTTGACTAGTATCTCATGGCAAAGAAAAAGAATCGCACCCGTAATATCCTGATCATCATTGGGGTGGCTTTGGTCCTGCTTGTAATTCTCGGGCTGATTGGACGTCAGTACAGAGGTCAGGATGGTTTACAGGTAGAGATTGTCACCGCGCAAATTCGGACGGTGACCCAAACCGTGACCGCCTCTGGGCGTGTCCAACCTGAAGTTGAGATTGTCATCAGCCCTGACGTGTCTGGCGAAATTGTCCATCTTCCTGTTGTAGAAGGTCAGCATGTCCAAAAGGGCGATATTCTGGCGCGGATAAAGTCAGATTTTTACGAAGCACAGGTAGAACAAGCCGAAGCCCAGCTGTCACAGACTAAAGCCAATCTGGCCCAGCAAGAAGCGAATCTTCTTCTACAAGAACAAACTGTAGACCGCCAACGTCAGCTATTTGAAGCGAATGTGATCCCTCTGGACCAGTACGAACAAAGTGACACACAGTATAAGATTGCTCAGGCGAATTTGAATGCTGCAAAATTCAATGTTGAAAGCGCAGAGGCACGCCTTCGCGAGCTCAGAGAGCAGCTCAGGAAAACCGTTCTCTATGCGCCTATGTCGGGCACCATCAGTCAGCTCAACATTGAGTTAGGTGAGCGGGTCACTGGTAACGAACTTCAGATCGGCACTTCCGTGATGACAGTCGCTCGCCTTGATCAGATGGAAATTGAGGTTGAAGTGAGCGAAAATGATGTTGTCAATGTTGCGCTTGGAGATACAGCATTGATAGAGGTTGATGCGTACCCTGATCGTCAGTTCAAGGGTCTGGTCACAGAAATCGCCAACTCCGCGCGGCTTCAAGGAAGCTCATTTCAAGAGCAGGTCACCAATTTTCCTGTTAAGATCCGAATCCTTGATCCACATAATGCTGATGCCAGAGATGTGGGCACCTCACAGGCAGGACTCCTAGGTGAAACCCCAGCAACCCAAGATTTTGCAAGCTTCCGTCCAGGCATGAGTGGCACCGTTGATATCTTCACCGACACAGTAACCGAAGTATTGACTGTTCCCATCCAAGCTGTTACAGTTCGTGATTTTAATGCCATTGAGCGGGAACGTACGTCAGAGGATGTCAAATCAGACTCTACCACCAATGAATCTGATACCGAGGATTTGCAACGGATGGTATTTGTAGTGAATGAGGATATGATGGTTGTTGCCACGGTGGTCACTACTGGTATTTCGGATGATCAATTCATTGTCATTCAAGAGGGCTTAGTAGACGGTATGCGCGTGGTCAATGGCCCTTACAGTGCGGTCAGCCGTGAATTGAGTGATGGAGACTTAGTGAAAGGACAACTCTAATCATGGACAACGGTTCTCTCATTCAGTTGATTGATGTGAAGAAAATCTACAAAATGGGTGTAGAGATCATTCGTGCTCTTGATGGGGTCAGTATAGATGTTTATCCCAACGAGTATGTTGCGGTGATGGGTCCCAGCGGATCTGGCAAGTCAACCCTCATGAATATGATTGGCTGCTTGGATACGCCCTCTGAGGGGATCTATTATTTACGAGGTCAGAATGTAGGCGAGATGGGGGATGATGCGCTGGCAGAGATTCGAAATCGTGAGGTTGGATTTGTGTTTCAGACGTTTAATCTTTTGCCCCGTGTGAATTGCATGCAGAATGTGGAATTACCTCTGATTTACAGCGGAAAGACCAGAGGGCAGCGCCGACAGATGGCTGAGCGCGCGCTTGATCAGGTGGGTCTCAGTGATCGCGTCACACATAAACCAAATGAATTATCGGGTGGGCAGCGCCAACGTGTAGCTGTAGCGCGGGCACTGGTGAATAATCCTGCCCTTGTTCTCGCCGATGAGCCAACCGGAAACTTAGATACGAAGACTGGTCAAGAAATTATGCTTCTTTTTGAGACGCTCTACAGAAGAGGGAATACACTGATGGTTGTCACTCATGAAGAAGAGGTTGCTCATCATGCGAGGCGTATCATTCGTTTGCGCGATGGCTTAGTGGAAAGTGATGTTCGCGTTGAAGACCCAGTTTTGGCCAATCATGATTCATCCACTTTGGCTGTTGCATAATGGCTGAAATTGTTTTTTTTGGTAGCAGCGTGCATTCAGGTGCAGTCTGTGGCTTCATCTATTCGCATAAACCGAACGGCATTTTGTGTTTGTGGAATACGAATCACTTCAAATGGAATTCCAGATGCAAAAGAAGGTCGGCAATCAATACCAGGCGTGAATAACCTGTAGGTCGCCACCAGAGTATCTCGGAGGTTCTCAACAAGTTCAAAGCGGAGGTCGTATCCCCCTGAATTGACTTTGACCGCAGCCAGAAGGAGTGTTTCAAGTTCAAAGTTTACGGATCTAAATGGCTGAAGGGGTTGCAAAGAGTCACTGTAAGCAAGCCAAGTAGAAGAATCTGTAATGACTTGAGAAGTCGTTGTATCCAGAGATGCCTGCAGACCGCGCCCCACAGATGCGAATGAAATCAATGGGGCTAGATCTTCCTCTGTATATTGAGGATCTTCGTGTGGGACACATGCCGAAAGCGCCAAAAATATGGGTGTCATCAATAAAAAGAAACCTAATCGTTTCATGAAAGTAACAAGTAATTCTAATCTTACAATTTAATACAATTCTTATGGCTATCAAAACCGTTGATATTGATACACTCGTAGATCAAACAGGAAATCTGTTTGAAACAGTTGCAATTCTATCCAAACGTTCCCGCCAAGTTGCGACTCGAATGAAATCGGATCTTGACACGAGTCTGGCTTATTTTGAAGGATTTGATCCAGAACTTGAAGAGGCTAAATTTCAGGAGGAGCAGCGTCAGATCTCAGTAGAGCATGAGGTGCTGCCCAAGCCTACGGAGATTGCCATAGAGGAGATGTTTAATTCCGAAGTGTACTATCGGGATCCAGCGACCGAAGCCCTAAAATAAAACTGGACTATTGGCCTATTTATGAGTGGCCTTAACCAGGAAGCAATAGCAGAATACATTTCGGTTCGTGGTTCGCGAGTCCACAACCTGAAGAATTTGGATGTGGATATTCCACGTGATGCCCTAGTTGTCGTGACTGGGCTTTCTGGTTCGGGAAAGAGCTCGCTTGCATTTGACACGGTCTATTCTGAGGGGCAGCGGCGATATCTTGAGAGTTTAAGTGCTTACGCACGGCAATTTGTTGGCATGCCTGAGCGGCCGGATGTGGATAATATTGAGGGGCTCTCTCCGGTGATCGCGATTGATCAGAAGACGGTTTCTCGTAATCCACGCTCTACCGTCGGCACGGTGACCGAGATTTATGATTTTTTGCGCTTGCTTTACGCGCGTGCTGCGACCTCATTTTCTTCGGTGTCTGGCAGGCCACTCATTCGTCAATCTACCACCGAGATCATTGAATCTGTCCAGAGTTACCCAGTGGGTTCAAAAATCAATATTTTAGCGCCTGTAGTGAAAGAAAGAAAGGGACACTATGAAGATCTTTTTCGGAGGTTATTCAAGCAGGGCTATGTTAAAGTCAGGGTAGACGGTACAATTAAAAATATCACCCCTGGCATGAAGGTCGCCAGATATAAGGTGCATACCATTGAGGTGGTCATTGATCGCCTCATCATTGAAGAGGGCATGGACGAGCGGATTGAAGAGACAGTCAAAACAGCTTTAAGGATGGGGGATGGGGTGTTGTTCATTACAGAAGAGTCAAAAGATGACCGAATTTTCAGCCGTTTTTTATACGATCCAGACACTGGGCAATCTTATCCAGAGGCATCTCCAAAGACCTTCTCATTCAACACCCCTTCTTCGGCGTGCAGTCACTGTTCTGGGTTAGGTGCATATGAGACATGGGATGAAGAAAAACTGATCCCGGATCGCTCACTCTCTATTGAAGAAGGAGGAATCACCGTTATTGATCAATGGTATTTCTCTTCCTTTTATCAAGGGGCCGAAAAGATGCTGTCCATCTATAAATTCAACCTTGACACACCGATCAATCAAATTAGCGACGAAGCCTGGCATTTTGTCATTCATGGAACAGAATCAGGTTATGTTGAAGGCACAAGAACGTTTTCATTTGTGGCAGCCAGGGGGCTTTTCCGTGAGCTAGACCATGTCTATGCGCATAATGCCAACAGAAGAGAAAGGACATTATTGGATCAATATCGGGTGACGCAGACATGCACATTCTGTAACGGTGTTCGGCTCTCCAATCACGCACTTTCTTACCGAATTGACGGAAAATCTATTGCTGATTTGGTGCAGATGAACTTGATAGATCTGCGTGAATTCTTAAAGACGGTCAAATTTTCAAAGCGGCAGGCACTGATTGCGGCTCCAATCATCAAAGAGGTGCGTGAGCGGTTAACGTTTATGATTGATGTTGGCGTAGGGTACCTAACATTGGATCGCCAAGCGATGACCTTATCTGGGGGAGAGAGCCAGAGAATTCGATTGGCAACGCAGATTGGCTCACAGCTCACTGGGGTATTGTATGTTCTGGATGAGCCATCCATCGGATTGCATGCACGAGATAATCGCCGCCTGATTAATTCACTGCGAAGACTGCGGGATCTGGGGAATTCAGTGATTGTTGTTGAGCATGATCGTGACATGATAGAGTCAGCGGATTATGTGATTGATTTGGGGCCTGGTGCTGGGGAACAGGGAGGAGAGGTTGTCTGTCATGGTCCTCCCAATGCGCTTGAGCAAAACGGAACGATTGGTCAAGGACTCACGCTACCATATTTAACGGGGGAGCGATGTATTGAGATTCCCAATAAGCGGCGCAAGTACAAAAAAAATAAATCCATTGTTCTTTCTGGGGCTACGGGCAATAATCTCAAGAATGTAACACTTAAAATTCCTCTGGGTGTGTTTATGTGTGTGACGGGAGTGAGTGGTTCAGGCAAGAGTTCCCTCATTAATCAGACGCTGGTACCGGCATTGACTCGATTGATCTCGGGTGCACATTCGTCCAAGCGTCTTCCTTTCAAAGAAATTAAGGGATATCAACACATCACGAAAGTGATCAATATTGATCAAAAGCCTATTGGCCGAACTCCTCGATCAAACCCATCAACCTATATCACATTATTTACGGCTATACGCGAATTGTTTGCCCGTACACCATTGGCGAAGTCACGGGGTTACAAGCCTGGGAGGTTTTCTTTCAATGTTCATGGTGGCCGCTGTGAGACTTGTTCGGGTGCTGGAATCAATCGTTTGGAGATGAATTTCCTGTCGGATGTCTATGTGGAATGTGAAACCTGTCAGGGGAAGCGTTATAATCAGGATACCTTAGATATCTTGTACAAGGATAAGAACATCTCTGAGGTCCTCAATATGCGTGTCACTGAGGCGAGTGCATTTTTTGCGAATGTCCCCAAGATTATCCGCAAGTTAGATACCCTCTTGTCGGTTGGTCTTGGTTATATTCGACTTGGACAGTCCTCTACCACGATTTCTGGTGGAGAGGCGCAACGTGTAAAATTAGCAAAAGAGCTCTCAAAAATAGGACGGGGCAATACCCTATACTTATTTGACGAACCAACGACTGGTCTACATTTTGAAGATATTCGATTGTTACTCAATGTATTACAGAAGTTAGTAGACAAAGGTAATACGGTGCTGGTGATTGAGCATAATTCAGATGTCATCAAGGTCGCCGATTATATTGTTGATATGGGGCCAGAGGGTGGTGAGGATGGCGGAGAGATTTTATTTTCTGGATCTCCTGAGGAGATGAGTCAGCAAGATACGTATACGGGGCACCTTCTACGCGAGGTGTTTGCCGACGGCGCCGATTTATAACTTTGTGCGGTGATGCGAGCTATTATCAGGCAATGATCCTATCAAAAAGATGCATACCATGATGGTAGACGAACCAAAGCCCATCGTTCTAGATTAATTGAATCTTTTTCATTTGCTTCTAATGAATTTCTTGTGAGCCTCTTGCAATTCTGAAGTTTTTTTCTGAAAAAGAAAAAATATTCTAGATGTCCCTCAAACAACCAAAATCAGCGAAAATTTTCAAAAATAGCCCATAAGATACCCTAATTTAGGTGTTTTGCAAGAGGCTCTTGTTATAGGCCTAGCTGACCGCGCAGGGGTAGGCGAAACAGAAGTTTCAATTATCAATCTTCTCTCATGGCCGATTTACCTTATTAGATTTTTCAAAGGACTCGTCTTCAACAGTTGAAAAATTTGTATATTTTGAGAAATCATCTATCAAAACCCAGTAAAAAAACTACAACTACGCACTGGTACTTTACAGATTTGTAGACAACCAACAGCGAGATGTTTCACAATCAATCATTTAAAATCTGATAATGCCAATACTTAATTTCCTTTTAGTATTCTTACTGACTTCCAATGATGGAAGTGGGGCGATTCATAGTCACTCTTCCATTCTGCCCCCCCCCATTTTTAGTGTGTCTGGCGGGATTCTGAAGGAACCTGTTAAGTTGTCTTTATCTACATCTTCCAATAGTCTTGTCATCTATACGCTTGACAAGACGATTCCTACCCGTGAAAATGGAATCACATATGAAGATTCATTTCTCATTGATAAGACCACTATAGTTCGTGCTGCTACTCTGTCTGATGGTCAGATTTTGTCATCGGTGGAGACACGTACATATATCTTTCCAGAAGATATTATTCGACAATCATCAGAGAGCCTCATTGCCGATGGCTGGCCTTCGTATTGGGGTGGAGCCTCCATTGACATGGGAATGGATCCTTCAATTGTTGATGGAAATGAAGATCAACTGATTGAAGCCCTCACCTCAGTCCCCTCATTTTCTATCGTTTTACCATTTGATTTCTTATTTGACGAACAGAGGGGAATTTTTTCAAACTCTACTGAAAAGGGAAGAGGGTGGGAGCGACCTGTGTCCATTGAATTAATCTACCCACCAGATTTTTTCAATGACGCTAATCGTGAGTCAAGACATGGCCATCCTGACGGATTTGCAATAAATGGTGGGCTACGTGTTAGAGGACTTGGATCACGCAAAATCACCAATCCTAAACATAGTTTACGCTTGTACTTTCGAGGCTCTTATGGACCGAAAAATCTGAAATATAATCTTTTTGGTGATGAGGGTACGGGGGAATTTGACAAATTTGATTTACAAACAGCACAAAGTCATTCCTGGAGTTTGCATGGGTCTACACATCATACGTTTGTTCGAGACGTATTCTCAAGAGATACCCAAAAAGATATGGGACTCCCATACACGCGCAGCCGCTACTATCATTTATACTTGAATGGACAGTATTGGGGGGTATATCAGACCCAAGAAAGAGCCGATCACTGGCATGGTGAATTCTATCTTGGAGGAGATAAGGACGATTTTGATGTTGTAAAGCATGATAATGGCCCCACGTAGATTTCGGAGGGGAAGGAGAAATCATGGAAAGCTCTTTATGATTCATCAAACGAACTGGCTGCTCTCATTGATGAAACAGATCGAAATTCATTGTACATGAGGCTGCAGGGTCTGAATCCTGATGGAACACGTAACTCAAACTACCCTGTACTCCTAGATGCAGATAATTTGATTCAGTACATGCTGATCATTTTTTGGACTGCTAATACAGATGGCCCACTATTAGTGCATCACAACGCAGTCAATAACTTTATTGGAATGAGAGAGAGAAAAGGTGATCGTGGTTTTTCATTTTTTATCCATGATGCAGAGTATTCTCTTTTTCCTGGCCCTGGAAGCGAGGATAATCCTCGTGATAGAACTGGTCCTTTTCCTATTGGAAATGAATACAACAAGAGCAATCCTCAATGGATTCATCAACAGTTAATGGGATCAAGCCACTATCGTCTAGGTTTGCTGAACTGGCAGAACAACACTTTTCTGAGGGCGGTGCACTAAGCAATTCAAGTGTCTTGAAGCGCTGGGACTCCCGAGTCAGTGAGGTCCGTCCTATCATTATAGCTGAATCTGCAAGATGGGGTGATTTTAAGAGTGATCTACCGAAGACCTACGAGGATTGGCAATGGGCTGTGGACTATGTTCGTGAACAATTCCTTCCTCTGCAAACACCTATCGTAATTGAGCAACTTCTCTCAGCTCAAAGATATCAATTTGGAAAGCCATCTGATCTTTTAATTGACGCGCCTCTTTATGGAAATACCATCCGAAACGTATCGGGCACTAATTCTAGTTCTACGGTATTGCACCAAAATTATCCTAATCCATTCAATTCAACGACTATGATTTCCTTTTCCTTGGATAGAACTTCACCATTGATCCTGAAATTATATGATTCACTCGGAAGACAAATTAGTATTCTTGAAGAAAGAATATTACCTCAGAGTAGATATTATGCATTGCGCTTTGATGGAAGAGATTTACCGAGCGGCGTATACTTTATTTCTTTAGAGACCGACGCTGGTATTACAACCAAACGGATTACACTCATCAAATAGAACCATGTCATTAAACGTAACGAATACAAATCACATCTTATATACAGTATCTATCCTATTATTATCAGCGATGATGAAGAACCAAAAAAAGATTATAATTTGTACACTTTTTCTGATTGGATTAATTAACGGAAGTGCTTCCAGTCAAGTGATAGTTTCAGGGCGGGTTTATGCCATTGAAGTTCCAGGCTTACAATGGCAATCGCAGCAGAATTTGGATGGGGTGTCTGTGAGTTGCACATGTCGTGGTGCTGGGATTGTTACAACAAATTCTGATGGGCGTTTTGAGATTTCTGTGGCTTCAAGATCAGACACATTGATTTTTCAACGCGTAGATTTTTACACAGAGAAAATTGCCTTGGAAGATTATCGTGATCCAACTTGGATTAGTGTGTGGTTAATGCCTAATGTTAATGATACTTACTACAAGGCACTCAAAAGGCTATACGATTTAACGGATGGGGATAATTGGCACAATAATTATGGATGGGATACCACAATAGTTCCATCTTCGTATGAAGAACTATTATCAGCGGTTGGTTATGGCGCACATGCTTTTCAAAATGATTACGGAAGATTTGCTGTGAGTTTATTTCTACCTGACAACAATCTTTCTGGACCCATCCCTCCTGAGCTAGGTAACTTAAATTTCAAGGGAGGAGGTTTGGTTCTATCTGGCAACAATCTTTCTGGACCCATCCCTCCTGAGCTAGGTAACTTGGACTTAGAGCGCGGAAATTTTGATCTATCCAACAACAATCTCTCTGGCCCCATCCCTGCTGAGCTAGGTAACCTGAACCCTCAAGACAAGTTTGATCTATCACACAACAATCTTTCGGGCCCCATCCCTCCTGAGCTAGGCAACTTAAACAACTTCGGGTCCGCCGAATATGGAGCATTAGATCTATCACACAATAATCTTTCTGGTCCTGTCCCTCCCGAATTAGGCTCATTGCCCATATATTATATTAATATAAGTCACAATGATCTTTCTGGTGAACTTCCAAGGAGTTTTCAGAATAATACAGTAATGACTCGGCATGGATATTTTTATTTTGGCAACAACAGTGGTCTGTGTGCACCATCAGATCCAAGTTTTCAAGAGTGGTTGGAAAAAATCCGATTATCATTAGATGGCGAAGGAAATGCAACTGAATCCGCGTGTGGTTATTCTGTAGAATCAGCTTATGAGGGTCTTAAAGCCTTGTATCGTTCTACAAATGGAGATAGGTGGAGAAATAATTTCAAATGGGACACGACCGGTGTGCCAGGGCATATGGGTGTCTTTAAGGAATGGGCTGGCTTGACAGTGAAGCATGGTAGACTCATCGAGATTAACCTACAGAACAATCTTCTTTCTGGATCTATTCCACCAGAGTTAGGTGGTATGGCAGGGTTAGAACGGCTATTACTATCTGACAATCGCCTCACAGGCTCCCTACCTTCTGAGCTCGCTAATCTAAACGAAATAAGAGTGATTGATTTAGATAATAATCAGATTTTCGGTTCTATTCCGCCGGAAATCGGCATTCTTTCAAGTTTGACACATCTTATTTTGAGTAATAATCAAATTTTTGGGGCTATTCCCCCCGAACTTGGCGGTTTGACTTCCATAAGAGCAATAGACTTGACAGGTAATCGCCTAAATGGGCCAATTCCTCCTCAACTTGCGAATCTTTCCAGAATAAAATTTCTGGGATTGGCCGATAATCAGATATCGGGTACAATTTCTTCTGATTTAGGAAAACTCAGATCTTTGGAATATTTATTTCTGGAAAAAAATCAATTTTCAGATCCAATTCCAGTAGTTTTCTTGAACTTCCTAACTTAAAAGAATTTTATTTTCAGGATAATCTGAGTCTTTGTGCTCCGCCAGACGATTCGTTTCAGGAATGGCTCAAGCAAATAGGAGATTTTGATGGTCCAACTTGCATTCCCGCATTTGTTCAAATTGATGTCGTATTTAAGTCACTTCGCGAACTCTATCGCGCTACAAATGGAGATAGTTGGCGAAATAATTCTGGGTGGAACACAACCGCAACTCCTTCGTCAATGGCGGAATTCAATTCATGGTATGGATTAACGGTGCGAGATGACAGACTCGTTGAAATTGATCTCAATACAAATTCACTGACTGGTACATTACCGATTGAATTAGGCAATTTGACCGCACTCGAGCGATTATTTTTAGATAGGAACCAGATCTCAGGTTTTATTCCAGAGCAGTTGGGTGATCTATCATGGTTAAATTGGTTAGGGCTCAGTGAAAACCGACTCACTGGTTCAATGCCTGCTTCATTGGGAAAATTAACTAGATTAGAACATTTGTATCTCAATGATAATCAACTCACTGGACAAATATCACCAATGCTGGGGGGGCTTCAAGTTCTGAGAAGACTTGACGTTCATGATAATCAACTATCTGGTGAGATTCCTCGTAATTTCTTACAATTACTATGGATATCCAGTTTTAAATTTCAAAATAATTCAGGTCTTTGTTCTCCATCTGACGTTGAGTTTCTACAGTGGCTAATAAATATTGAGACTGTTGAGGGTAACACATGTACACCTGTTTCTGTTGAATATCATCAGAGTCTGCCAGAACAATTTATCATTCATGGAAACTATCCAAACCCTTTTCAATCGTCCACTCGCATGCGATTTGATTTGCCATGGCCTGCTCATATCGGAATTGAAGTTTTTGATGTTACGGGACGCCAACTCCTGCAACAATCACCAGTGAATCTGCCATCTGGGAGAGACCTTGAAATCCAATTAAACGATTTGTCATTTCCCGCAGGAATCTATCTCTACCGTCTAACAGTTGATTCACAAGAAGAAGGATTATCGTTATATTATGGTACTTTTGTCAAAGCTCAATAAAGAGAAAACGTGGAGTAAATGAATAAGATAACATTGACTGTTTATGATTAACTGTCATATTAGAAAGGCTTAATATCGTGGTACTTGCACAACTTAATTGCATACTCTCTGCGCCAATAAAATATGCATATTCCGGTTGATGTTGCCCACTATACGAAGCTTGCAAACTTGCGTTTTGTTTGTTGCCACTTACTCTCCAAATGATGCTCCAGTGATGAATCATCAACATTTCCTGAGAATATTCTGAGATATCTGGAAATAATTCAGCAATTCCCACTAACGGCTTAGAATTTAGTTGATCTAGTATTTCAGGTACATTTTCTGCAAATCTGGCGGGTTTTGCTTGTTTTTGAGGATCAATTCCTGCGCCAATCGGACGTTTTATGATCCTTTTTTCTGTACGTTCTGACGACTGGACACACCACACCCAGCCCCTCATATAATCAGGGATTCACGTTCTGCCCCTACTGCTCTGGTTTGCGCTATGATGAATCAATTTCTACATTAACCCTAAATCCCTCCGCTACCCCCAAGTATAGAAACTCCCAACTCTCTAAAACAAACTCCCGGAACAGGCTTCGCACGCGCTCTCTTAAATCGCCCCATGCTCTCCAAGGCGCCTTGGAACAACACATCACAGAGTTGTTCCACTTGATCCACCAAAAAGGCCAGCATCATCAAACAGGCAAAGATCGTGGACAAATGCTTGTAACCGTGTCCATAATTATGCTCAAAATTGTAGCCCTGATTCTTGAGGGTATTGATGGTTTCATTTTCAATTCTCCACCGTACCGACCCGCTCTCATGATCTTCTCATCAAGGGGAATATCGGTCACCCAAGAAAAACGCGTTGTTCTGGGTTTAGAGTGCTTCTTGGTCCCGGGTCTGGTTTCATATACCTCTAAAAAATTGACCCGCCGATTGGATGCGTTGTTGTGATAGCGAAAACGATACTGATTTCCTTCAACCTCCATCACCACCTCTTGGGTCTGGTCACTGCGATCAATATAGTTAAACATGAACGTATGATCTCCTGGCTTCTGATATATCTTAAATTAAGATACCCTAAAAGCCGAAGATAGGGCGCAGAGCCCATCTTGGACCATAATCGTTGAGGATGTTCTCGCTGAAAATTCTTCAAAAATCGCTTGCCTGCACTGCGCTCAGAATCATTTTTTGTGGCGCCATCGCTCTTGATGATCAGAGGAATCACGATCTTTTTGAACGGATGAGCCAATGCAGCACATAGCATGTGATGAAAATACGTCTTCGTTCCATTGCAATGCTGGCAGTGGACCGACTTGGATGAAAACATGCCGGTTCCATCTATGGCAAGCAGTACATGATTCTCAATGTACCGAAAACCCTCCAGAATCTTTCCCCGTTGCAATTGAGCAAAGATCATCCCACGCAAATTAAACGGATCCACTTCATCAAGACGCTTGCGCGTACCCGAATCACTGGGCATATGGTTCAGAGACGCTTCATGTTGGCGATGATCGCAGGAGAACCATTGCGAATCTTTTGATCAAATTCTAGCACACTTCAAATGAGCAAACCCCGACATCAGGTAATCCACCAGTGTAAATCCCAGTGACACGTTCGTATCCGCAATCTGCTCAAAACAGCTACGGACGGTGTGAATCAAATGTTTCTTGTGAAAATACTTGCGTGACTTCCGTTTCATTTTGATAAGTGAAATGATGGAATCAATCATTACGAATACACAAATGAGCCGCAGAATAATTAACCAGCCTCGCATGAAGAACCATTGTCTTCAAATAAATGCCTATTTGATCAGATGAGTCGTAATAACGTCCAAAATGTGCTCTTCTGACGAAAATTCACCAAAATAGTTTACGAAACTCACGTTTAACAATAGGCCTCAAAGTGCGCTATGGTGGGAAGTTTTAAACTTAGTGGGAATTGCTGCACTTCTTGATAAACTGAGGCTGGTTGCTGAGGACCGAAAATGGAAAACTGCTGAAATTGATGCGCCCGCTCTTTGGGATGTTAAGACCCTCCGCGAATCTATTCCAGATAGGAACATACTAAAAAAGCTTAGTGGAAAGGTGAACGCAGGGCTACCAGAGGTTGGGAGCATTGAGATAAGTGTGAAGGATTCTGCCGAAACCATCAAAAAAGTGCTCAAGTCGGGGAGGAAACCTTTGGGAATTATATACGTAATTACGCAATGTTGCCTTCTCACGTGTATATAAGATAACCAACATATACACAATCTGATGAACAAACGTTCAAAAAATGCACCCGGAAAGAATAACCGCGAAGGAATCACCTTGGCAGAGTTATTCCGAATATTTCCTGACAATGACACCGCTGAAAAGTGGTTAGAGCAAAAGCGCTGGGGAAGTGAAGGACCTGTTTGCCCTCGCTGCAAGTGCCGAGACAGGGTTACGGAAGCCAAGAATAGAAAACCCATGCCCTACTGGTGTGGAATTTGCAGGGAGCGGTTTAGCGTCAAAACTCTGACAGTCATGCAGTCCAGTAAGATTTCTTATCAAAACTGGGTTATTGCAATGTATCTGTATGTATGCAATTTGAAAGGCGTATCGAGCATGAAATTGCATAGGGATCTCGGTATTACGCAGAAAAGTGCTTGGTTCTTGGCTCATAGATTACGGGAAGCCATGATCTCCGTGAATGTACAGTTTGAAGGACCCGTTGAAGTAGACGAAACAGGCATAGGTGGGAAACGCAAGAACATGAGTAATCAGAAACGTAAAGAGTTAAAGGATACTGGCCGTGGAATGACAGGTAAATCGGTAGTAGTAGGGATGAAAGATCGTAAGACCAATAAAGTTAGAGCAACGGTTGTTCAGGATACAAAAGCCGAAACGTTGCAAACATTTGTTGAAGAATCCACCAGTGAAGATGCACAGGTATACACAGATGATAGCCGTTCATACATTGGCATGGATCGGCGCCATGAGGCTGTCAATCACTCTATTCAAGAGTATGTACGAGGGTTAGCTCACACCAACGGTATAGAAAGTTTCTGGAGTATGATTAAGCGTGCTCATAAAGGTACCTATCACAAGTTCAGCAAGAAGCATCTAAACCGATATGTACTTGAATTTGCAGGACGCCATAATATCCGTGAATTGGACACCATTGACCAGATGGTTAGCATGGTTATGGATATGGTTGGCAATAGAATTCGGTACAAGGATCTGATCGCAGATAATGGCTTGGATTCAGGTGCACGGGCTTCGGTCAAATAAATAATTCGAATTTATATGGTATATTGCAGAAAAATCTAAGGAAATATTCACAGCTTCCTTTTGATTTACATGTAATGCATATAACCACCCCCCCCCCCTAATTTTCGATCCAACACGATTTGGACAGGTGATAACCTGTACATCATGCGTGGCATGAATAGTGCCACGATTGACCTGATTTATCTTGATCCACCTTTTAACAGTAAAGCAAACTATGCAGCTCCGATTGGAAGTAAAGCCGCTGGCGCAGCTTTCAAAGATACATGGACTCTAAATGATGTAGATATAGAATGGCTTGACGCCATCGAAAAACCGCAACCCGCTCTATGGCGTGTGCTTATGGCAGCCATGAATGATAGCGATAAATCCTATCTCATCTACATGGCAATTCGGTTGCTGGAAATGAAGCGTCTATTAAAGCCGACTTCATCAATCTATCTACATTGTGATCCAACTATGAGTCATTACTTGAAACTGATTATGGATGCTATTTTCGGTAGGAAGAATTTTAGAAATGAAATCGTGTGGCATTATCAGGCTGGAACGAAGGGCAGTAAGCGTTTCGGAAGAAAACATGATATAATTTTTCTCTATACGAAAGGTCGAGAATTTACATTCAACCGCCTAGGAAAACCTGTAACAAACCCAGACAGATACAATCAGGTAGATTCTGATGGAAGAAAATTTCTCTGGGGTGGAAACTGGGACAAGAATCTAAAACGGGGATCTAAACGATATTATTTAGACGAAGGAGTTACTTGCGATGATGTCTGGACATATGTGCAAGAGACTGAATTTAATAGCTTAAATAGCCAGTCAATGGAACGAACAGGTTATCCAACTCAAAAGCCGTTAGCCCTTTTGGATCGAATTATTCATGCATCCAGCAACAAGGGGAATATGGTGTTTGATCCATTCTGTGGATGTGCGACAACCTGCGTAGCAGCACACAATCATGGGCGTAACTGGGTTGGTATTGATATATCCGAGAAAGCAGCCGATTTAGTAGTAGAGCGTATTTCAATGGTTCAGGGAAGTCTGTACGAAGATATCATTCACCGTACCGATATTCCGCAACGAAATGACTTAGGTAAGTTACCTCCATATAATTGCTCAGAAAACAAGGAGAAATTGTATGGAAAACAACAAGGTTATTGTGCTAACCCTCAATGTGGAACTCACTTTGAAATGCGCCACTTTGAAGTAGATCACATTATTGCCTTAAGCAAAGGTGGAACTGATCACATTGACAATCTACAATTACTGTGCGGGAATTGTAATCGGATCAAAGGAAGTCGTGGTATGGAGTATCTTCGTGAACGCCTTCGCTTAGCCGCGTAAATCTTCAACTATTTTAAGATGCCAAAGCCTAAACCCCAAAAACCTCCTGCTCCGAAGCTGGATCGTAAGACCATTGAGGCAAAAGCCGACATACTGGCAAAGACGCTGTTTGAGATGCCTCCCCAGCCCCGTCAGTCAAAAAAGAAACAGAGTTAAATTCTTTGAAAAATAGTTTGCGTAATTACGTATATAATCCCCAAACCTTTACTTCTCATCTTGGACGAGGCGCAAATGCTTGGAGGTTCAAACAAGCCAGTTGGTCAACAGCACACGGTTGCCGCCAACGTACTCAAGGCGATTCATAATGGGCGGTTAGGCCGTCCAGTCATTCTTCTGGCCGCTGGACTTGGCACGACCGAGTCTGCTTTTAACTCACTGGGCATATCACGATTTGAAGGAGAATCTTTAATTAATCTGGGGCGATTGGATAAAGATTCAGAATATAAAGTGATCCGAGATTGGCTCACGGAAGCAGGTGGAGTGATAGATGATCCAACTCCATGGATTGAGTCCATCTCTGAACAAACGCATGGATGGCCACAACACATCATTTCCTATGTTAAACCCGCAGTTCGTAATCTTAAGTCCAATCACCGTCAAATGACCGACGATGGCTTGCGGATTGTACTTGAAAAGGGGTCGGAGCATCGGGCGATGTATTACAGACAGCGGGCACATGATATTACCCGGGAGCAACGTCAATCTCTCGCCCATCTCCCAATTGGTGGAACTACGACACGCACATCAATTATAGCCATTCTTAATGAGGAATATCCTCCTGAAGTATCAGACAATCTCTTCAAACAAGCACTTGAGCAAGGAATCATTGATGAGGGGGACGATGGGCGCTATGGTGTGCCGATTCCCTCAATGCAAACATGGCTGATTGAAGAGTATGGCAGAAAGCAGATTAACATGCCGAAGATAGAGTATGAGTCGCCTAAACCAGAAAAAGACTCATAAAAGTGGTTCGTGAGCGGTAAGTGCTGCAGCATGATCAACCGAGAGGCAAATTTATGACCATCTTGAGCGATTGACAATTTTGAAATCGGAGCAGTCACTAGACCAGCCAACTGCTGCTCCATGACTAAATTCATCGCTTAATCAATGGCGCCTCATAGCCATGCTACCAGCTTGCGGTGTCATTCTCCCGAAATCAACAGAAACGTCGCGCTGTTTGATGAAATTACAATTGCAGAATAAGATTAATTGGCATCTATAATCGGAGCATGAGAAATTTAACTATGAAATTAGGAACTGAAAGGATGCGCTTTTGTATGGGTATTTTGACTTCAGGTGATACATCAGATGTTGAAGGATAAAACCTACACCATCATTGCAAGCATTATAGTACTGATGGGGATTTGTATGCTACAGGTGAACTGCACTTCTAAAAGTCGACCGTCTGGAGAAGGTGTGGCAAAGATTCAATCGGTGACCCTTGATGCGCGAAATAAACCATCTGAAGCTTTGCTACCGCAACTCAAGAAACTGGGGGTCACTCATATCACACTCGTTCAGTTTGGATTTCAGAGTAGTAGTGCTTCTACAGAGATACGCATGAATCCAGACGCACGATGGTACAGTGAGAGTGACATAGGAGTAAGAGAGCTGTCACTAAAAGCGGATAGTTTAGGACTCCACATCATTTTAAAGCCGCATTTATGGCTTGGAGGGTATAATGTAAATGGGCAATCTCGAAACGAGATTGGCTATATTGAAGAAGACAAATGGGCAGCATGGGAGTCTGATTACACCGCACTTCTGATGCATTATGCCCATCTCTCACAAGAAATAGGAGCATCTATTCTTGTGATTGGGACTGAACTTGCGAGAAGTGCACATGAGCGCCCTCAGTACTGGAGGACAATGATAAAACAAGTTCGCTCCGTTTATGACGGAGAACTCACCTATGCGGCAAACTGGTGGGAGGAGTACGAAGATATTCAGTTTTGGGATTTGTTGGACTACATCGGTGTACAGGCATATTTTGAATTATCGGACCAACCCAATCCATCTGAGACACTCCTTGCAGAAGGATGGGATCCACATAAGAAAATGTTATCCGACCTATCAGCACGGATCAACCGACCAATACTGTTTACTGAGCTTGGCTACCGAAATGTTGAAGATGCCGCTGCCCAGCCATGGAGATGGCCAACGCGTGATGAACTCTATACGACTGCTTTAAACAATCAGCTTCAAGCCAGATTATTTGCAGCATTTTTTAATGAATTTTGGAATGAGCCATGGTTCAGTGGTGTCATCATATGGAAATGGCATGGAGATCTTGAAAGACGACGAACAGCCAATACCGGCTTCACCCCTCAAGGCAAGCCCTCGGAAAATATTATACGTCACTGGTATACATCCAATGATTAATTTATCAAGGATCGTCGTCGCAACGCTGGTACTGATTGTGCTGTGGGGTTGTGACGCTTCTGACCCAGATATTAGCGCAGAGAGGACTTCTGCAAGAGGGAGCATCGTTCGGGTTGATGAGATTCACAGATACTCCGTTGACGAGATTAATCAAATATTTGACGATTTTGGGCTTCCCGTCACGGCCAGATATGGGGTGACCATCTATATCATGGAGTATATGACCACTAATCTGAAAGGTGAGTCCACACTGGCTTCTGGAGCAGTGATCATTCCTCAACCAATTCTTGGCGAGTTTTCAATTGTTTCGTTTCAGAGTGTTACGACAGTCAGTCGGTCATCGGTGCCGTCAAGTGGTGATCTGGAGCAAATTCTTGTAGGAATGCTATTTTCTGGTGATGGGTATCTGGCCGTCATGCCAGACATGGTTGGGTTAGGATCATCAACAGAGTTTCATCCTTATCTAATTGCAGATATATCTGCGACAACTGTCATAGACCTGTTACGGTCTGTCGTTCACTGGTCAATGACTGAACCTTGGAGTGTATCTCATGATGTTTATCTCGCAGGATATTCTGCAGGAGGTTATGTGACTATGGCGACGCATCGGGCTATTGAGGCAAATAATTCTAATGAGTTTAAGATTGCGGCCTCAGCTCCGATGGCAGGTCCTTATGATCTCAGTGGGGTGATGTTTGAATTCATGCTTCGTAGAGAACCCTACGGACAACCGTATCTTCTACCTTATATCCTAATGAGTTATAATCAGGCGTATGACCTCTATGAGAGCCCATCTGACTTTTTGGCAAGCCCCTATGACACAACCCTACCACCATTATTTGACGGAACTCATAGTAGTTCGGAGATCAATGCAGCGATGCCAAAAATACCTGTGCAGATTATTCGTAGCGATGTTCTACAAAGGGTCAAAGAAGACGAGAATCATAAAATGATTCAACGTTTACGTGAGAATGATTTAATCAACTGGAGCCCCCGCTCTCCTATCCGTTTGTATCATTGTGCTGCGGATGCGCTCGTTCCAATCGAAAATTCTCAGAATGCCGCTCGCAAATTTGGGTCTATTGCAACATTGATAGACCCAAGCCCTCAGAGCGGACATACATCTTGCGCGTTAAGTGCGATAGCTAGTGCGAGATCTTGGTTTAATTCAATCGTAACCAGTAATACTTCATCCATCGATTGAGAACCTTCTGAATCAGTGCTGTGGTATTTGTTGAAAATCAATGAGACTACCAATCTGGTAGAAGTAGCCATGTAGATCAAGTATCATCCAAATTTTGACGCAGGTAATATCCGAATCTTTTTTAGAGTCGGGACCATTGGCTTCTGTCACTATACACGCAATTTTAAGTCTGGATTCGGAGTCTTCGTGAGCTATCACATGATGATGCCATATTCTACATATTTCTGTGGTAAATCGTAGATCAATTGCCACTCTGCCTCACCGATGGCCGATAACCCAGAATGAATATTGTTAATGGTTACAATTGTGAAAATGTTTATCATTACAGAAGGTTGAGAACCAGTCTCCTTTGCTCAGTATATATAATGCGCTTTAATGAGATTCTCTACACTGCAGACCTCAGTTGAGTAGAAGTGTAGCTATTTTTGAGAGGACGGTTTTTTGCAAGAGGCTCAGGTTGATTGTAGCAGATTCTTATGAAGGCGAACTTCATAAAAACCTATGAGAATGGTTTATATCTCGCATTTTCTTTTTAGGTTGAGTGCATTGAATTTATTTGTACTACTATTTGATTCTCAAGCCAGAATGTCAGTATCTGCAATACAAACATCTATTCTTATTGAATTAGAATTCACTGGTGTCTGTATGAGCATACCTGTTAATGATTTAGGGCAAATTGACATAATTAATATCCTTAGGGAAGGTGTTGAGAAACCAATAGGAGATTTAGATGCAACAGTATTAGGGTAAAATCTGATCTACTCTGGCGCAGGGATCAGATTATCTTCCGTGTGGTTGCCCGTTTCTGAGTCTATAACCCAAATATATGAGAACGTCAGAGATCTCTTAATCCACTCCAAAATTCCGAGGTCGCTTCAACAAAGATTGTAACAACCACTGGATTCGCCCTTAATTAGCGTCCGTCCAGAAATAGAAAATTTTCTTTGAAGTTCCTATTCTATATGACATTTATCGCCGATCATTTCGCTTAAGATGTGTGAATTCAAGGTAACAAATGACAGGGTGTATACTGAAAACTTCCATTTTTGGCACCTCTAACGCGTAATCTAGACAATGGCCGCAAAATCTTCGCAACATAATAACGTTTATTTTGAATCTATAAACCCATACAGAATAGGCGATTCAGCGCTGTTAGATGCTTTTCTGGACGGGCACTAATTAATTCTATATCTCCTATCATGTGCAGGACAAAATCTCTGTACTCCTGCAGATTGCAATGCGCAGAGATATATTTCAATTAACTCTCTAATCCTATTAGAACTATGCTCAAGTCACTCAGAGATTTAATGACAAATACAAACCCGCACGCTCCTCTGGTTAGAAATACCGTCGTCACTCTATTTCAATAATTCGTTGAGCTGTCTTTGAACTAAATCTTGAGTAGTACTACTCACATCATAGGACTTTGACAGTTTACTCCATTGTAAAAGTGAAAATCTTGTCTGATCAATGATTTCTTCAGCAGTGTTAGGCTTTATCCCAGCATGCCCCGCCAATGCGCGAAGATGCGCAATTGTGGGCGATTTACCCTCACCCATTACCGTTGTGCTCTGCTCTCCTCCTGGACCATGAGAAAATGTGAGGTCGTAGGCTGGAGAAAGCTTCCATTCTCCAGTTTCATCCATCAAAAATGAAAAGTTTTTAGAGTGATCGTCGCGGTTATGAGCCATAATGTTGAAGGCTGCAAGTTGAAACATTTTTTTTAACTCTCGGATGTCGCGCGTCAAATGCATGGTCAGTTCAAGTAAGTCCCGATAATCTAATGCTGGAAATCTGTAATCCGAATGTAATAACCCGCAAACGGTGTGCTTATGAAGGCGTTTATCATCCCATTGATCAAAACGCTTGACTGCAAAATATCCGCCTCCCTCCCTTGCAGGGAATAGGTGGGTGTCGGGTACATTGATCCCAGCCTGCCTCGCCATTTCCGAATAGATATATTCAATAGACCCTGCGTCATGGCCATCCCGGGTATTCGCAAATTTGACTATCCATGGCTCATACTCTTTCGGAAAATATTGGCCACCATAAATGATTTGCCCACTTCTCGGATCATATCTAACCAGCGCTTTTGGGCGAGCACCTGCGGATGATCCATTGAGTATAAGCAACTCATCCAGAACATCCTGGGCTTTGCCTCTCAAAACATTTTTTGACTGCTGGGCAAACCAGTCCATATCTAACTCAGATTGATCTATATTTTCATAATGGGTTGGCTCATATACGATCGCTCCCATCCCGGATGTACCAATATGTGCTAGCCGATCAAGTGGACTTAACATTTCAGGTATCACTCCTTTTTCCCGCATGAGCCTATCAAACAATAAACGTCCCCAACCATCTGGCAAGCTATCATTGAAGACCCCAGGCAAGCCTTCAAAAAGAGTTGAATCAAACGTATGTAACTCGGTTGACAGTGGTAATCGGAAAGGCGAAATCTCAAGGCCTTGGAGCACAAAAACTGGGTCATATTGAAAATATATTATGCTACCCCGAATGGCTAGATGTCCCACCGAGGTGGTACCACCTCCAAAATCCAGACTTACTTGAATCTGAGTGACTGGCACATGTATCATGAACGAGTACCACGCTTACGTTTTAAATGAGTTTTACTGGAAATTACTTCCTCAATAGACGAAAAACTATGCGGACCGGGGATACTTGCCTCAACAATTTCGTTGAGTCCGCCAACCACCAGCATAATTTTCAGCAGGTTATCAAGAGAGATAGCTCCACTTTGCTCAAACTTTCTGAGAGTAGATAGCGCGACCCCAGAACGTTTGCTTAGACCAGCTTGCGTGAGATTTAAATTCAAGCGTCGCTCTTTCATGTTTGAAGCAATTACAATTTTTGCCTTAGTAGGTGTCATAAGTAATACCATCGTACTATTTATATTTAAATTCTTGCAAAAATACTAATATTTTAATACTTAGGAGTGTCTATATCATTAAATGCTCAATCCTTAATCGACTGAAAAGTGGATGCTATCAGAAAACTAGGTGTGAGTTCTTGCACCTAGTCACAGGCAATAAATTGTCTGCAAGTGCCTGAAAATGGGGTGCAGTTTTATCTCTTCAAGAGTGATGATGGGTAGATTCAGGGTGAGCTTGTTTGGATCAACTGTTTACACGGCATGACATCCTTGATTACTAATCTAATATTTGTTGGAAAATGGTTATATTCAGTCAACTATATACGTCTCTTCATGTATCTTGCAATTCATAACTGGATGAAATCTGAACCGTTAGACGTGACAGTTAAGCGTTTAGCCAAGTACGGGTACACAGCTTTAGAAATTCAAGGAGAGCCCTATAAATATGATCTGTCAAAGGTCAAAGGTCTTCTTGATAATCATGGTGTACAGTGCTGGGGAAGTGTTACTCTGATGCTGGAGGATCGTAATCTATTGGCGAAAGATGAGGTTCAAAGAGCTCGGTCTGTCACCTATGTAAAAGACTGCATCCAAATGGTAAGCGCACTGGGAGGGAGCGTTATTTCTATCGTTCCTGGCACAGTCGGTAAACTGATCCCCGACTCAACCCCCGAAATGGAATGGGAACGGTGTGTTGCTGCTCTTAAAGAGATCAACGAGTATGCCCGTAAATGTTCGGTCAAAATTGGTATAGAACCCATCAATCGATTTGAAACCTACTTCATCAATCGCGGAGCTCAAGCATTAGCTCTCGCAGAAGCAGTGGGAGACGATTGCGGAGTCTGCCTTGACATCTTCCATATGAATATTGAAGAGGATAATCCCATAGAAGCGATTTATCAAGCTGGAGATCGACTGGTGAATTTTCATGTTGCCGACAATAATCGCATGGCCTGCGGGATGGGTGCCTTTGACTGGCCGCCTATCATCCAAGCCCTAAAAGAAATTGGCTATAATGGAGCTCTCTCGGTAGAATTCTGTCCGCCCCTTGATCGAACTCCCGCCAATCGTTTCCCAAATAGTGTGGATCAAAATCCAGAAGGTATCTCGGAATCTGAGCGGAAATTTTTAGAAGATCACGGAAGTAGCGTGTTTAGTACCGATTTTTATGACCTACATGTGCGTCACTCAGCCGAAACACTCCTGCCTCTGATTTCATAATTCGGATGTAGTCGGTGATCTAAAGACTGTTCCGCTCACATCACCCGATCTACAAATTCACGATTGTGAACCGTCACTGGAACCTCCATGAGTTCCAGAATGCCGCGTGCAACATGCTCGGATAATCGCCGAAATGCTTCCTCTCCCTTCTCTTTTGTTGCACGCAACGGGTTTCCAATGACTCCACTCTCAATAAACTCATGATGATCCATTGGGAAATTAAAATAGGTATATCCCTCAAATTCTACATCGGGCATTCCGTCTTTTTTAGCAAAAGATCTAGGAAGAAAGTCGGGGATATGAGCCTTGGTAAATTCTGCCCGTTCCATACGTACGAGATCTTCATTCCAAGCTAAATCCTGTGACGTTTCAAGCTCGCTTGCATGCCACCCTGGTGTTTCTTCTGGTGGATTTTCCATCAGTCCCTTTAATATCCCCGTATATCGCTCCATGTAGGGCTTAACAAAACTGATCAATGCACCCGTCTCATAACGAAGCTTTCTGAGAACAGGATCTACCACCTTGATATTTGAACCGTGCCCATTGATAAAGATAATCCTGTTGAATCCATGATGGATCAAACTGCGCGCAACATCATGCATGACCGCCAAAAGAGTCGTGCTACGAACCGTGATAGTCCCTCGACCTTGCCCTGGTTCATGCATATGCTGAGGAGAATAGCCCATCCAAATCGGCGGCGAATACAAGACACCGATTATATGAGCCACACGTTCAGAGATATGGACCGCTGTCACAGTATCGGTATAGAGAGGCAAATGCGCACCGTGTTGCTCCAAACTGGCAATAGGGACAAGAATCGTGTCCTTGCTTTCTAGGTAATTTTTGATGTCAGTTACCGTAAGGTTCCCGAGATCCCAAGACAAAAATTGTGCTCGGAAATCATCATCCCCCGTTGTCAATGTCGGTAGATGGCTAAAATTATTCTTTGATGATGTAATCATTGTTTTGTGACTCAATAAGTTGAATAAATAAATCTGCCACAGACTCTCCAAATAGTGGGTCATTCACATGGCAATCGTAAGGTTCTATCGCAATATCTGTTCGCAAATCCTGTTTCAAAGCACCAATAAATCTTGCATCGGCATCCGGATTCCAGAATACTCCTCCTGGCACGTTAGGAATGGATAGCCCCCTGATAGGGAGCGCAATTTTGACAGGGCCTTTTGCAGGATTGAGTTTTCGGGCAAAGATTCTTCCCAACTCCTCCATTTCATCTCCCGACGCGCGGACGAGCACATACTCTGGGTTATGGTCATACATGGGGCGATCCCTGAGTTCATCTGGTACGGTGCCAGTACTCCAAACACTAAAATCTATACACCCTGGAACGACGATTTGCGGCAATCCCAACTGACCAATGACTTCTAACCGATCGGGACCGCCATCATGAATTCCACCCACTAGTGGATCATATACTTCGTTTGTCGTAAAGTCAATCACCCCGATAAACTGGCCTAATCCTGCCAATTCTTCCATAGCGGGTCCTCCGACACCATTTGAATGAAAGATGACGGCTTCATAACCTGCGGCTTCTAAGCGATTTTTGGCGGACATCACCGAGGTTGTTGTGTTACCAAGCATTGTGATTGCCACATTATTTCCTTTGGGTGAACCAAGGCCTCTCCCTTTAGTCACCATCCCGTACAACGCCCCTGCAACATTGTCAAAAACACTACATGCGATTGAATTTAGCCCGAGAATATCAACGACGGAATGGACAATCATCATATCTCGAGTCCCGACAAGTGGAGCAAAATAGTGATGCCCTGAAGCAATTGGGGATACGATAACCTTTGGCACACCAACAGGAAGCATCATCATGGCCGTTGCTCCCATGACTGCCCCTTCTGCACCACCCATACTGACCGCTGCGTCTAACTTTCCATTTTGATAGAGTTCCAGAATAAGATTTTTTAAAGATTCACGCATCATGTCTACCGCCTTGCCTCGGCTACCGGCTAAGCGCATCGCCTCAAGATCGCTTCCAGCATAGGTCGCTGATTGTTCATGGGTAATATCAGGGGTGATATCTAAAGGCTCACCAAGAATGCCTGAATCAATGACAATAGTAGAAAGTCCTAGCGCCTGAAGTTGATCCCGTAAGTATGCAATCTCTGGGCCTTTGGTATCCAATGTTCCAATTAGAACAACGGTCTTGTCCATGATCAATTATTCTCAGTCAATTGGTCAAGTAACAACTCATAGAGCCCCTGCACACGCAGGCTCGTATGATTACGCAAACGAAGTTCATGGAGGGTTGCTGGGTCATCGCAGACCACTGCTGTTGCTCCGCGGCTTGCCGCATCCTCCAACCGGGATTCAGTGAGTTGAATTCCAAGATCAGGGCGTGTAAACTGAATGGCCGTACTTCCAACAGGATGTGCGCGCTCCCTCCGCCAAAACAATTCTATTGGTTTCGCTCCGAGAGCGATTTCCGAAAGTTCACGTGCAGCATCAAAACGACTCGGAAAGCGAACAGCATGTGTCGGATCTACATATGCGGTCGTATGCTCTTTTGATGATTTAGGTTTAAACTCCTTTTGTTTTAGTTGCTCTGCCAAAAATTCTATGATGTCTATATACTCAACCTTAGATGGAGGGATAATGCTCAGCCGCTCTTCATACATGTATCTAAATGTGAACAGATCTTGAGGAGAAAGGACTAACAGTTTTTTAATTCCAGTCCTTTGTATTTCGTCTATGCACAGTTCAGCTTGTTTTTTTGCCGTATCAGGATAGCCCAGTGAGCATGGAATAAACCCACTGTCAAGCCCACATCCAACGCGAACAGCATCAATCCCACAGATCCTAAGAAGCTTCTCGGCGACCTCCATTGTAGTTGGCGAAAGGTTGAAACCCGAGTCTCCAACAAAAATGCCCCATTCACCGTGTCCATTGGATGGCTCATATAGTCCAAAGGCTGATTGATTCTGGAGAATTTGGCCATTGACCTGATAAAATTCAGATGGAGCAAGCCCATCAGCGGCCACTTCGGCTCGAATGGCTGCAATGGCGGCTGGCAGAGGCTGATCTGTGACACAGTGTGCCGTGCAGTTTCCGCCGTCAGGTTCTGCATATAGTATCTTTAGTGAGCTGGTGTCCCAGGAGGTACTTCCTTGGCGTTGCATGGATGCAACCAAAGCAATTCCATGAGGCGTGTACGATTCATTATGCGTCACATGCCCCACTGGTGCCACATGCCTGCACATCAAACAAAAACGGCAATTGTTAATCGTTGATATTAAATCTGAACTCATTTATCAAAGGCCAAACCCCACTTTACCTGGATTCATGATGCCATTAGGGTCAATGGCGTTCTTGATTCGCTCCAACAGAGGCCATGCATCTCCATATTGACGGCGCATGAAGCGCGAAAGTTTGAGACCAACACCATGATGTTCATTGACCATGCCTCCATTGTCAAGGACCGCTGTCATTGCAGTGTTCCATACTTGATTATGAAGCCTTACCGCTTCTCTGGCATCAGCGGGTGGGTTCTGAATAATGAACCGAGAGTAAACCATGACGCCCCAATGAAACCAATGAGAAAAATGACCAATAAAGTCTACATTCCACTCCTTATATCCTTCTTCCACCGCTTTTTTTTCTGCGTAATAAAGGTTCTCAATTTTATCATAGGTCGTCACAGTCTCGGTCGTCCCATACATCCAAGGGAGTTTCAGACTTTGGGGTGGATAGTAAAAGTCATATCGCTGATTCCACCATACTTCGCCTGGTTCACGCCCAAGATCTTTTGCTCCGAGTCCATTGATGATATCCATTGCTTTACTCTCTTGAAGTGCCGCAATCTCTTCATCACCATCAAAGCCTAATACCATATAAGCCCCACTCAACTCATACCCCAGAATCTTTTTAATTCTTGAAGCCGTAGATTGAGGATCATACAAGCGAATGACAAATGGATTTAAGCGCCGTGTCATAATCTGACGCCCAGCTTCAAGCGCCTTTGTCAAATCATCAAATAGTACTGCGCGTAGAAGTCGGCAACTGGGGAGATAATCCAACTGCATGGTGGCTTCGGTAATGACACCTAACGTTCCCTCAGATCCGAGAAACAGGCGGTAAAAATCGGGGCCTGCTGCGTGCTGGGGGACGATCGGCGTACGTAAAATATGGCCATCAGGTAACACAACCTGCATTTGAAGCACAAGATCTTCGGCTTTACCGTACTTATTACTCATCGTTCCAGTACCGCGCGGAGCAAGGTATCCACCCAGCGTTGCACAGTTTGCGGATGCTGGATAATGAGGTAGCATTAGCCCCTTTTCGTTGACGGCCCACTCCAGTTGTTTTCCATTGATACCGGCCTCCGCAGTGACTGTGAGAGAGGTTTCATCAATCTCAATGATCTTGTCCATCCGCTTTGTATCAAGAATAATTCCACCAAATACAGGCAATGCGCCGCCTTGAGATCCTGACCCACCTCCCCATGGAATGACGGGAATACGATAGCTGTTTGCGATCTTTAGCAGTTCAGAAATCTCACTGGCATTCTTGGGGCGAACGATGTAATCAGGCTTCTTAGGAATTTCGCCTCTGTCAAGCCACATCTGGGGGAGCCAGAACCAGTCCGTAGAATAGACCAATCGGTCGGAGTCGTCGGTAGAGACATATGCCTCACCAACTACTTCGGCGAGTTCACTACGAATCATCTCTGGTTGTAACCCTGTCCAATCCATTTATTATTTAATTTTTGACAAATCATATCGCATCAATTCAACCGCAAGGACACCTTAACTTTAATTCAAACAATAATGATTACACGCATACTGAAAATCTATGCTGAATTGTATCATCTTTTTTGGTCTGACTGATGATGCACAAAAATAAGAGCGGCTATTTCGTATTATCTAACTCACAAACTTACTGATACGCACAATGGTTTCCTTCTCGGTGATACTCCTATATGTATTTTTGGGGAGTTATATACGTGAGTACCCAAAGAATGGAACCATTCTATTTTGGAGAGAATAACAGACGCAATAGGATAGAGGTGAATCTACCCTATTGCTTACCATAACATCAACTGAACCTTGACATCATGCCTGTTCGAAAGGCTTCTAACCCTTTAGATTCAAACTGTTCCTATCGTGGAGTGGAGTATCGTCTATTGCCGGGCACGCAGTGGAAAGCCCATCTCTTGTCAGGTCTTTGTGGAGCATGTAGGTTTGTATGGAATACGTTTCTTGACCAAATCAACAGGGACTATAAAGACGAACATAAGGATAATCCAGAATTGACCTGGCCGTCATTAAGTAGGAGATACACGTCTTTTCGCCCAACCATTTCTTGGTTGAATCAGTACTCGTCCAACATTGTACGAAACACCTTAAAGCATCAGGCCGAGGCGTGGCAGGCTTTCTTCAAGGGATTACGTGATCATCCTACGTTCCATAATCGGTTTCAACACAATTCATTTACGGCGACCAAAGGATTGTTTAAGATCCGAGGGAATGATGTCCATATCCAGTAAGATTGGCTGGATGAAGTTTCGTAGGAAAGGAGCTAATCCTTATCCAGACGGTGAGCCGATTGAAGTCACCGTGAAGAAAGACGGACGGTACTGGAAGATGAGCGTAATTTACAAAGTCACTAATCTACCAGAGAAGGTGGACGATGGCAAAGAGATTGGCATTGACGTGAATACCTATAACATCTCGTATTCCTCAACGGATGGTGAACAGGGCATGTTACCGCCCTGACTTAACGGATAAGGAGATTAAGATTCGTCGGTGGCAAAGAAAGTTAGCCCGACAACAGAAAGGATCTGGTCGATCCAAGCGAAAGATCAACAAGTGGAAGCGAAAACAGAAGAACTGCAGAACGAATGCGGCGCATCAACATAGCCGTCAATTGTCCAATAAAGCCCATACGTTGAAACGTGAAGATTTGAAGATCAAGAACATGTCCAAGTCTGCTAAGGGCACGGTTGAGAACCCTGGAACTAATGTGAGGGCGAAGGCGGGGTTGAACCGCGTCATACAGAACGCTGGATGGCGACGGTTCAATACGTATTGTGATTACAAGTTTGGCAACGTGATTCTCGTTGATCCGAAGTATACCAGTCAACGCTGTAACCAGTGTGGTCATACCGAGAAAGGCAATCGTAAGACACAAAGTAAATTTGAGTGTATGGCATGTGGCCATACGGATCACGCAGATATCAATGCATCTGCGAATGTATTACAGGCCTCCGGGATTGGGGCATCTGCACGTGGAGGAGCGTTCTCGTTAGAGACTCCTATGAGCCGTGAAATGGATACGCAAAAGGTAGCCGTCAAATAGATAGGTACTCACGTATATAATTCCCTTCATTAATTGTCCCAACTCCGACTAATGCATTTCCAAGAATCAGTGTATGATCAAGGAAAGACAAGGGTAAGCCTGAAACGAATGTATGAATCCAGATAGCAAGCCGAGATAGGTTGACTGCAAGGGGGTTGATGTCCACGCCATAGATGCACCGTCGGGCTATAAGGCGGCGCAGAATCTGACTGTCTTCAATAAGATCATAACCCCTAATCTCTTTCAATCTGTCCATAACAACTGAGCGCAGGGCTTGCAACTCATTCATGACCGATGGGATTGGGCGATTAGCTAGATAATCCGCCATCCGTTGCTCCATCACATCAATCGCACTAATCAAAAAATGGCCCGAGCCCATTGCAATGTCAGCAACACGAAAATCAAAGAATAATTCACCTGCATCAATGTCATCCAGTGCATCAAGCCGTGCAAAATGACCATTCAGAGCAGGTTTCAGCGCTCCATCAAGAAGATAGTCTACTGCAAACGCCTTCGTATAATAACTACCCGATGACTTTCGTGCGCCAGAACGGTTGTGCAGATAGACCTCTCCTGCCTTGATCGCGGGTTTCTGCCCCTCTTTTGCAGGAACATACACATCGTTCTTTTTAATCGTTTTCAACACAAGATCGGTTTCAGCTCTTGCAAGACCCGACTCCAGTAGCCCCTCATAGATCGTTCCAAATTCACGAACGCCGAGTGATCTAAAGTCAACAGGTCCTAACTGCCCCTCAGCCGTCTGAGTCACCAAAAGATGCCGTAAAGCCGTTTCAAAGCATTGATTAGCGAGTGTAATTTTGAGAGTTCAAAACCAACAGTGGAAATCGCCTCATCACTTGAAAATAAAGCGCCACCATAAGCGGAGACTCCCCACTCTGTATTTCCATGGGAAATTGCCTCAAATAAATGTACCGTCTCCTGCCAATGAGTCGCACCCTCTGCAATGTCAATCTGATGTGTAACAGACGCTGCTAATTCAATAGCCTTTTCTTTTAAAGATCGCTTACGATAAGCTTCATTATGTTTGAAAGGCAAGAGATCACGGTCCTCAGCATAAGCGATAAACAAAAGTCGAAACAGCACCGTAAGGGCCATTTCATAGGTCACCGTCAGTTGATCCGTGTCGAATTCTTGGATGCCGCGAGCTTGAGCGATGCCGTCTGCCAATACCGGCATAACATGCTCATAGATCCGCTCTCTAAGGCTTTGAGCGAGATCACCCGCATAGCGCATAGACCCATCCAAGAGCTCATAGATGCTACCCCCCAGAGCCTCTGCAGAATAAATCAACCATAGATAATGCAGATGATCATCCGCAAGCAGCCATGGCTGACATTCAATATAGGTCTCTGTACGACCTCGTCGTCCCACTCCTATATTGATATCGGTTGTATAAAGGCGGATTCTACTTTCTTGTGTAAAGATGATCCACTTTATATCCTCATTATCTACTTTTCTGAATGTATAACTGACAGGAGAAAGTTGATTAAAGCGCAGCTCATTTCCTTCCACTGATTCATTGGCATGTAACATTACAGCAAGTGCGACCTTGCGATCATTACTGCGTAGTACACTTGTCAGATTATCAAGAGGCTCAATAGAAAAGCCAAGTGCATTGAGTAAGTCAAGCCCCTTTTTTTCAAGGGTAGATTTTGCGTTTTTTGAGGCTTGTTTTAGATCGTTACGTTGGGGCACACCATGCTCCAATTCATGGAGCGCGAACAATCCTTCATTTCGAAGCCCAGGAAGTTTAGTGTCAAAGGAAGGAAGTGTTTGAGATAGCAGTGAAAGTGCAGAATGCCGATCAGGTTGATCCAGCAGCTCTTGACATAGGCGTTCCAATTGCCCCGAATTCATATTTGGGTAAATTGGCGGCTTTTCTCCCGTAGGGCGCAAAGAGAGGCCTGAGTGGGAGTTAAAATTATCAGTAGCACTGGACAGCCTCGATTTCCCTTTCGGGCATTCCAAATCTTTCTGATATCTCCATCACTTGGTTGATGTGGAACCTGAGCAACAACAACCTCCAAAGCAAGCGTACCATGACCAAGGAATAACTTCGCTGGCCTGGGAAACGGATACCCATCAGGCAACCACTGCCGCGGAGATAAATCAGATAGAAAACCAGAGCCCGGATCCATTATTCATTTGTCCAGCCATGATGACCACAGAGTTTCAGCATTTTTGAAAAGTTGAACTGTTTCATTGGAGGCAAATGATAGGATGGTTGTAGATGCAATTTTAATCTCACTGTGCAATATTCAATCTGAATAACCACGAAACAGACAATGTACTGGGTGGCTATGATTATAACCTACCCAAACGAAGTCGCACGCACCTCTTGAGTTCTTTTAATTGACCGATGCTCATACTACAAGGTCATCGCCCAATAGAACTCTGATATTTTCCGATCTGAGAGTAGATTGAGGAAAAGGCTAAACAATCAGTTCTTGGCCAGCATTCTACAGCCAAAATCTGACATGATTGCAATTTCCCCATGAATCATCACAAATCAACTGGTCGCATATTTGGTTTGAACTTGTCTCCAAAACCAGAATTATTAGGCTCATAGGGCGCGGCAGGGGTTACATCGGCACCGCCATCTGGAATGTCGTAACCTAAAGCCCATAGGATGCCGTTCAGAGCTAGCTTCCGCATAGATTCATCTTTAAAGTCATATGGATGGCCTAATGTAGTAAAAAATACCCGCGCAGAAACTCCACTTTCTCCAGTGTAGGTCTTTGTCCATGCCACTGGATTAGTGAGTGGATACTGATCTAAACGACCTTCATTTTCATGATTTGATTGTAAAGCTGTGCCCATAAGAAGTACCTCACTGTCTCCTTGTAACTCCCAATCTCCCCCATCTACATGATACAGCCATGAATATGCATCAAACCCGCCAACACCATTTAGAACCGAATGTGACGACATCTCATCTGCAATGACGACACGCGTTAAGGGAGCATTACCATCATCAAAATGGCCGTGATGGGTAATCCATTGTTGACCGAATACTCGCGCGGGCCAATTATTATTCAGATCCTCTCGCTGCGCATCATCCTTGTACAAAAACGCATGTGTGGCCGTACGGAATCCTGCCATTGGCTTACCCGATTCAGCAAAATCCAAGATATACTGCGCTTGAGAGTCAGGGAGTGCTCGAAAACGCGTAAACAGGACCATCATATCTGCGTCTTCCAACTTCTCAAGCCCTTCAATATTGTCCAATACATTCGGATCAATAATGCCATCTTCATTGAGTGCATAACATACACTAACCTCAAAACCGTAATCCCTCTTTAATATTTTGGCTAACATTGGCATGGATTCTTCAGAGCGATACTCTTCGTCTCCTGTAACAAATACGATATGGGGTGCAGAATCCGTTTGGGCAAAAACAGATCCAGTGAAAAATAAAGTGATAAGTATGATTGATAATAATCGCATTGGGAAAATTTAAATGATTGACACTAAGTTACGATATTAGAACGACTAGTGAGCGAAATCCGTTCCCACTTTCTGAATTTCCGTCTATCCATTCGAATTCTTGAAGATCCAACATCTCCAGACCGAAGCTAATCATCTTTTTGTGCCGTGATTCGTCAGTTCTCGATATTTGACACATTTAGAGTTCAAGAAGTGTGGACGCACCTGTCACTTTTAAAGGCATAGGCCAAACAAGCCACGGCAATTATTCACTGAGAAACAGATTACTACGCATTGATTGATTCCAGTCAAGATATAACCATTGCGTCTGTTTTTCATATGAGATCAAGATTTTCTGACTTAGCGACTCCTCATGATTAATAATTGATTTTAAGAAAATGATTCTACCCGATCTTTTTGGATGCAGGTCTAACCCACCGCAGAAGAGAATTGGGATTCCAGAGTTCCCGTCGTCTCGCTCATCAATGATTCCCCGCTCAAGTGCCTTTCCTAAAGAGATTGCCAGATTCTTCTTCAGAGTACTCATTCGTAAGTGCATACATGATGCCCTCGCGCTCCATGGTTTCTTCTCGTTGAACATTGTCGAATATTCTTCAGAGATACGCGTTTTGCAATCCTCAATGCTATCGCCCAATCCCTCTGGGCCTTTCTCTCTTCTTCAAACCCTGAGCTGGTGGAGATTACCTTTTAGCATCCAAATCTCTGCCCCTGACATACACATCAACCAACCACCCCTGCATAGATGGGATCGGGACGGCAAACCCCCCATCCCCTCTCTCGTCAAGGATGCCTTTGCGGAGAACACGCGAGAAGACATCAACAGCATCCTTTTTAGAATAATGCTCTTCAATGACCTGTATAACATCTTCTTTGTCTACTGTACCGCCAGGAGGAAGGTCTGTGAATAACTCTGCAATGAGGCGGCGCTGTTTTTTGGATATGCCCTGAGCGCGAACCTCGTAATAATGTATCTTGCGCAGCCTACCCACCTCCAGAGTGTGCTGGAGCGCTGCGGAAGTCGGCTTATGATGACTTGCGGCAAGGCACTCCTTGGCAGACTCAACATAGCACATAATGTGATGAGGCCATCCATGCGTAGGCTCAGCAAGGGCTTCAACCCAATTCTGTGGTGGGGAATCTAGCCCACATCGGTGTAGAAGGTGGTCATAAATGACTGCACGCGTGGAGGCTGGGTCTAATGGGCCCAGCCTGACCCTGCAGGACTCCTCAATGCGGGATATTCCAAGTGATTCAAACGCAAGATCCGTAGTGCCGAGCCCTCCCGCAAGTAGGATTACGGGGGCCCCGATCTCGCCATTATGTATCATGTCCAGCGTGGCCATGGCCATATCCTCGTCATCTCCACGACCTTCAATTTTTGCCAGATGCTGGGCTTCGTCAAGCACTAAGATTAGCCCCTCGGCTGGGGCAGCCTTCTTGATAATATCAACAACCTCTGATTGCATCTGCGTCTCCTTTTTTCCACGCCATCCAAGCCATTTCCCCCCAAGACTCCATCCCCTTGACTTGCGGGGCGTGTGAGGCACTCCCAACTTTGCAGCCATGCGGGCGGGATCATGAAAGTCGGGGGCATTGAGGTTCCCCTTCACTGTGTACCCATTCATTTTTGCATGCTCCGACAACTCATGCAGTAGTGCAGTCTTCCCCGACCCTGGAGGCCCCTTGATGATGAATGTGGTGCCCCGATTTTTTGTTCGGTAGTGTGCAAGGACGCGAACGAACGGATTGATAACCTCGTCACGGCCGTGAAAGAACTCCGCGGGGCCTCGATATTCAGTGAATGCTTCCATTGTTGTAAATGTGGCAATTATATAGATGATATACCCATATCTCTCGTTTAGGTGCCCGAAGTGGCATTTAACAACGTAGAAATGTCACACAAAAGATATGTTATTGGCGTATCAGATAAAATTGGATGAACTTATTTATTCATAAAATAAAGGGAATCTAACGCGTGTATTATGTTTAATTCGGTGGATTACTTCTATTTGTCTATTGACAATTATAATTTTCGTTCTGTCGCTCAAAACTCGAGACTAGCTTAGCTGATCGAAGCCAGACCGTGCTGAATTATTTCGTTCGTTTCTCATTGCTTCTTTGACAAGTAAGTCCCAATTGATCTGAACGTTCCGTTCCATCTTTTCTCCATTTGCCTGTGTAGTAACTGATTGCCATCTATTGAAGCATCAATCGCACTGTGAGCCCTGTCAAGACAGCTCGCAAGATCAGAAACTGCCAGCATCAGGGCTTGGTCGAATAGCTTGCTCAATTGCGTAATATGCTTCGGACCAACGCTGCCGATTCGCATATTCTTACTACCTCCGATTCCTAGTGCCAGTGTCTGATACTGAGCATAACAAGCCGTAGCAACTAGATCATAGCAGGGAGCGAGGTGTAACCCACTTTCGGAGTACTCCATAGCGAAGTTTTTTAGATGTGCATCCGTATTTCCAGTAAGAATACAGGCCATCACTCGACGAAACAACGAATCGCATTCTATGTGCGTACATACCCCTTCATTTTGGAGAATAAAATCAGCCATGTGCTCATAGCAGGCCTCGTATTTGTCCTCCGAGCAGTGACCTAGTAACTGGTTAAATTCCTCAAAATGCACTTGCTGGCCGTCTTCGGTCCTGTCAAATCGTTTGATGAGCAGAGCTGTGTCTGATACCTCTGCAAGCGGTGCCAAAGTCATATCCACAATCGTATCTTCGGCAAAAGAGCCGCACATGCCTGCGTGGTGATGTACTCAAGTTCCAGAATATCAGGAAGTGTACCTGACGGGAGCTTAGCGATATAGCGTGCCCGTACTCCGCAGCACGAAAAACAGCATCTTCTTTAATCGCGCCTAGCTTGGGTTGAACCCCAGAAAGAGATGCCCTTGCTACAAGCGCTACAATATTTTTAGAGTCAAACTGCTCCATTGTCATTTCTCCAGCTGGATCAATGACGCTTACAGCACCCGCGAGATCCGAGCCAAAAGCAAGCAGTAACGCAAAGCGATCATCTCTGCGAAGACCAAGCGCACGCATCTGTGCATTCTTGAGCCAGCCCTCAGCGCATAGATTATCAAAGAATGGATGCAAGCCATACGCGCAGTCATGAGGTTCAGATTGAAGCGGTAAGGTATAGGAAATGGCGAGTAAAGCACTCTGAAGATAACTGTCGTCGTAAGTGAATACACACCGATCTCCTGGCTCTTGACGCAGAATACCAGCAAAAGTGCCTTTGTAACAAACCTTACCCCAAAGATTGACAGCCATGATTCAATCCTCTACTCGTCCTTATGGGGTCACGTCAACACCGTGACAGCAAAATACACTTAGCCATTAAAGTAAACCATATTTAATGAGCGGGATCAAGGCCGAATGTGCGTCTCAAAAAGCCTGAGAATTCGGCGGTATTGATCAGTCCAGCTTGAGGGCTCCTGAAAGCCATGCCCTTCAACGGGGTAGAGGGCTATTTCCCAGTTTTCTTTGCCCAGTTCAATCAGACGTTGACCCAATCGGGTAATATCTTGGAATTGTACATTCAAGTCTACCATTCCATGAGGCATCAATAGCGGATCCTCAAGCCCTTCGGCAAAATTGATTGGTGAACTGCGCGCAAATGCGAGTGAATCTGTGGCTGGCGTATTCAATATGTTAGATGTGTATCCATGGTTATAGTGGGCCCAATCGGTCACGCTGCGAAGCGCTGCCCCAGCCCCAAAGTACTCCGCTTCGGTAAACAATGCCATTAATGTGATAAATCCACCATAGGAACCACCGTAAATCCCTATGTGATCAGGACCAATCCCGTAGTGTTCTGTGATATATCGCGATGCATCAACATAATCCTGAAGATCCCGACCTCCCATATGGCGATATATCGCCGTACGCCAATCTCTACCATACCCCGCCGATGCGCGATAGTCTAACTGAATCACAACATATCCCATATCCGCCAAGAGGTTGTGAAACATGTACTCACGGTGGTAAACTGACCACCCATCATGAACATTTTGCATATACCCCGCACCGTGAACAAAGAGTACAGCGGCCCCATTACGCTGAGTTGGCTCAAAAACATGCGCAGGAATCATGGCGCCGTCTGATGCCATGATAGGGCGTGTTTCAGGTATGCGCCATGGATAGGCAAGCCATTCACTGGATTGAGAATTCGTCACTCTCGTTGGCGCCTTCATGGGCATCTGTACAAATATCTCTGGAGGCCGATTCTGCAATGAATTCCGTACGCCTAAAATGTTCTCATCTGGAGAAATCGCCACCGCATTGCGCCCAGATAGCGTCGTCAATTGCTGCCTATTACCCCCTGCAATCGCCATTTGATAAAAATGCCGCACCGATGGCGACCCCTCACTACTTGTAAAATACCATGTCTCCCCATTGCGAGCTAACATCGGATCAAAGATCTCAAACGAGCCATCAGTTAATTGTTGCAACTCCCCCGTTTTGACGTTGACCGTGTACAGATGGCTATACCCAGTTACCTCACTCTGAAAATAAAAATGCAGATTGTCTGGAAGCCATCCTACAGTGCTCCTTCCCCCGTACCATGAAATGCCAGGACCTGCAATCCAAGCCTCATCGTGCTGCCGATTCAGTAGATCCAACGTTCCTGTCATAGGATCAAGTCGCACTAACCAGCGATCCTTGTTGTCATCAGCGCGCACATCTAAAACCCCGTATTGACCATTTGCACTCCAATACGGACCAAAACTAAAAAGGACGCGCTTTGACGTAGATGAATCCACCTCTGCAGCCTCCAGATATTCAGCCATATCATAAGCCCCTTCTATTTGATGCAGATCAATCTGATAGGTCGTGTCTCGGACTAAATCCTGAATGTACAACCTGCGATCTTCAATAGGTGCACCTACTTTCGGACGAGCCGTGAGTCGTTCAGTATATCCACTTTCGGTCACCCAATCCAATGCCTGAGTGCGCTTCGCTGATTCAGCCTCAGTGGAGGCGACAAACGAAACAAACCGCTCGGTAGGATCAATTTGAAGTTGAGTGATTCTCTTAGATGAGACGTACCACGTCGGCGGTACATTCAAAAAATCTTCATCTTGTTCCAGGGCAACATCTCTAAGATCGTCTTCTTCTGTTTCTTGACGAATAACATCAAAAAGTCGGGACTGCTGGTCTATGAGGAATTTTTCCTGCGGATCAGATGGATCGTCAGCCTGCTCTGACCCATCTCTGAGATCTGTTACTTCTATCAAAGTCGCTGAATCAAGGAATAATTTAAAAAGATTATTGTTTCGCCGAAAGATGATTGCATCTCCTTCACTGGAAAATCGTGGAGATTGTTCTATGTCGCGGGTTTGCGTGAGTCGTGTCTGCGCTGCCGTTTCGCGATCGTATAGATAGAGATCCCCTCGCTCAACATACACCTTACGAGAAAAATCAGAGGTGTAGATATGCTCCCCATGCCTCCAACCCGTAAATATCGGACCTTGATTGAGTCGCTCTTCACGCGTGACCTGACGTGGAGTCAAATCGTCAAGCGTTACCTTGAAAAGAGAATCGCTCTCAAACTCACCCATTGGATTCCAATCAAAGTAGAGCGTCTGCCCATCCTCACTCCATACAGGCATTGATGGCCAATCTCCGATAAACGTTGACGGATCCTGCATGATGTGTTGAACAGAAAGACCTGACTGCTGAGCATCTGCCGATGTAGCCAGTAGTCCAACCAAAAGTAATGCGTAAATCGTCGTCCGTTGCACAATCATATTGGTGAATCATTTAATTTTTAGGGGCTCCAATGCACATAGGGCATTGACTAAGCGAATCTGACGCGCTGTCTTGCAACTTGAAACCAAAAGCCGCTGTGATGCAAAAACCAGACTGAGCGCCTTCCCTCGACTTAATGCAACATTGATGCGCTCTCTGGAAAGCAAAAAATCCATGCCCCGCGGCGTATCATCTGCCGAAGAGGACGTCATGGACACCAAAGCTACGGCCGCTTCCTGCCCTTGAAATTTATCCACCGTTCCGACACGAATGCTCTCTGGAAGCATCTCAATAAGCATATTGACTTGGGCATTAAATGGAGCGACAACAATAATGTCATCTGGCACAATTTCTCGGGTCACCAGATGACGATCTGTCCATGAGCCATCCAATAATATGTCAATAACATGTTGAATGGCTTGCCCCTCCTCTTCGCATTGTTGCATTCGAGGTTCATCGTGAGGCACATCAACAAAGTAGGCCCCTGATCTAGGGAGCGGAGGTGCCAAAATCGCCTGATATGCAGTATCTGGATGGGCACGAACTCGACCCTCATAAAACTGCTCAGAAATGTATTTGCACAATGACGGATGCATCCGCCAAGTTTCTTCAAGAAAAATGCCCTCGCCTGGTTTTACAAGGCGATGACGTCCGAGCATCCATTCAAGACAGGACAAATTCGCTGGCTCGGGGTGGCTAGCCTGAATGACCTGAGGGAGCTGACATGGATCACCAATCATAACAACATTCTTGGCGCATAACGACATGCCAAATAGATTTGCCAACGATACCTGCCCCGCTTCATCCACAAAAAGATAATCAAATGATTGCGTCATCTCCTCGCGGCATAATAGCCATGCCGTTCCTCCAACAATATTCGCGTTAAATAATGCTGAATCATTATTAGAAGTGGAAATCTTAATTCCTGGAGGTGCATCCTGAGAAAGCTTAGATCGATTGGAAAGCTTGTGAACCACGGAGATCTGTTTCCCCAATTCGTCCGAAGCCTCAACACAGCCAATCAGTAAATTGCGAATCGCTTCATGACTATTGGATGAGACGGCGACACGGCATCCTCGTTGAACAAGCGACAGGATCGCCCGCGCTGACACATAGGTTTTTCCAGTACCTGGTGGGCCTTGAACCATCAGCACGGTTGACTGCATTCCATTGACGGCTTGCTCAAGCCGATCAATGGCGGATAGATTCTCCTTGCTGAGTACCGAAACGTCAATTAGATTTGGAGTTTTCTGTTCAAGAAGATCTCTGGTAGCAGGCGGTGCATCCCCAGTGCAGACTAATTCTGTTAACCTGCGAATTGCTCCTTCAATTTGCGCTGTCCCGATCGCAAAAGCGGGAAGAAGATCTAGTTGATCATCAAGAAATTCCTCTGAATTTTGTCCAATTTTTAGCGTTAACGTACCCGCTTTGGGGTCAAATTCTGAGATACTCACACCTTTCACATCATCACCAATGAAGATGGTTGCATCTTTGTCATTGGTCAGCTTTGTGAATTGCTGAGGGAAAAAGTATGTGCGCTCTACAGATCTGTTGACAGGAACAGTGTCTGATTTAGCTGCAAGCCCTGCCAAACAATTGGTATCATCCATCAATTCCTCAAAAGACTTCTTGCGTGCATCAAATACGGCCCATGCCTGTGGCTTTTTTTCTCGGTAATGAAAATGATCAAGGTTGATCAGTAGTTTCTGAGTGTTCAATGGTAACTCGGAATTGAAGATGCGTTGTTTGATATCCTCATTATCACTCGCCTGCTGAATGGACCTGAGTGTCTCAGCTTCTCCGAGTTGGGCAGGGGTAGACTCATAAACATCACGCCGCATTGGAAGGAGCCAGTCTCTGAGTTTTTCAGTTGATTCGCAATCAACCTGATTATAGTGTTCCAGTTCTTTGAGATCATCTGCTGCCGTAGGGTCTCCAGCATCCCGTTTATCACGCCAATTGTTGTAAGCAATCACAGAGGCGGCTGCGGTGGTGACACTCCCTGTTCGCCCTTCGGCCATGTAGAATATCTCTAGACTTTTGAGAGAGTAATTTTTTTCGGATGTATAGATGGCACCGCGTACGACTGCATACAGATCAATAAACCGCTTCTCCCGTTGCCATCCATCAAGCAACTCTTCTCCATAACTATACTTGGTTGTCAGTCGACGCAGGGCCGTAATTTCATAGGGAGCATAGTGATAGATACGAGCGTAAGGAAATTCTTCAATATGCATTTGAAAAAATTCAAAGAGATCTTTCAGGGCCTGATATTCCTCCGAATGATTATGCGCCCAAAAGGCTTTGAACCGACTTAAATACCAAATGCCATGCAAATACTCAAGTCCCTCTTCTCCATCTTCGCGATAATGAGGATTGCCCTCTATGTCATAGAATAAATCTCCTTGAGCAGGTTCTGGCAAAAGATCAAATCCTTTACCCTTGACATAGGCGCGAAGAGCAACCTTAGGTTCAGGACTATGTTTACGATCATTCTGAAGCCGTGCCTGAATGCGCAGATTCTCAAGCGTTGTCTGTGGCATTTTGGGCACAGAATCGGCGGCGCTTAACGCGGCTAATTTCTCCATAGTAGTGATTCCTGCCTTTTCCAAACGAATCACTTGTTGCCCGCGAATTCCCGCCACTAAATAGAGACTGTCTTCATCTGCCCATTGCTGATTGCAACGCTCCCTCCACCTACATATATCACAGTCCGCGCATCTTCTTGGGACCGTCTCATCGGGGGCACCAACGAAATCTGAAAGACGGTCACGAAGTCCGCGAACATAGTCTGCACATTCGGCAAGTCTGTGCGTTGATCGATCACCTTGACCAAGTTGAAGATGCGCATAGTCTGGCTGACGACCTTGGATCTGGGCTAACAGGTCAGAGTAGACGACTAATTGAAGAATATGCTTAGGTGATGGAACACGCTTTAGTTTGGTGTCCACAACTTCATAGGAATAATTCCCCAGGTCGGAGGGGATATCTATGCGTTCAAGAAAATCCACATAGCCGCGCCATTTCTCTCCCTGCAGAGCCCCTTGATACACGACATCAATCCCGCTTTTGAGGGCCTCAATCGTTTTCTGAAAAGCATCGGCCCCCCGATCAATGGTTACAACAGTCTTTCCTGAGTCTATAAGTGACTGCAAATATTGTTTCTCGTGATCATTTCCTAATTGCCGAAGTAACTTAGAGTCCTCTGAATCGGACATAGCTTCAAGATCTTCACCTCTGGCCTTTCTTAGATCAAGATGCGTTGCATGTCTGCATACCGAAAACCTTTGTAGGTCCGTTGCATATAGTTTGAGAAATCCGTCTGAGCCTATCTTCATAATGTATAACTTATCAATTTTGCCTTAAACCCCGTACCATAGAACCCTCACCCCGTAAAATTAGTGTCTACTGGTCAACTTTCCAATTATATTGCTTTTGATTCGTGAATTTTTTTTATTTTCCTAATCCTCAAACATAATCCACATCAGATGCACAGATTTTCATCATTAATCGTTATCGTATTTATTGTCACAGCTACGACCCATCGTTTACTATGGTCTGATGACCATCTTCCACTGGAACACATTACACTTCCAGATGGATTTTCAATTGAAGTCTATGCAGATAGCGTCCCCAACGCCAGACAAATGGCATTGTCGCCAAATGGGATCTTATATGTGGGCTCCATGCAAAAGGGAGTCGTCCACGCAGTCGTAGACTCAGACGGCGATATGGCAGCGGATGAGCTCTATACGGTTGCCGAAGATCTTGTGCTACCCACAGGCTTAACATTTCATGATGGATCACTCTATGTGGCTGCCGTCAGCAAAATTTTACGCTATGACGATATGGATACGCAGCTCCAAAGTCCTCCAGACCCCGTTGTGATTGTTGATGATCTGCCAACCGAACGCCATCACGGATGGAAGTTTATCGCTTTTGGACCCGATGGGAAACTCTATGTCCCTGTTGGTGCACCCTGTAATGTATGTGAAAGTGATGAAATTTTTGCCACAGTTTTGCGCATGAATGCCGATGGATCAGAGCGAGAGATCTATGCGCACGGCATTCGAAATTCAGTTGGCTTTGACTGGCACCCAGTCACTGGAGAATTGTGGATCACCGACAACGGGAGCGATAATATCAGCCCCGACCCCGCAATTACAGATAACCTACCCTCCTGTGAACTCAATCATGCTCCTAAGCCTGGCATGCATTTTGGTTATCCATATTATCATCAAGGGGACACTCCTGACCCCGAATTTGGAGAGGGCCGCACGGCCGATGAATTCACGCTTCCGACCTTGTTACTCGGGCCTCATGTCGCTCCACTCGGCATTGACTTTTATACCGGTCAAATGTTTCCAGAAAACTATGTGAATCATGCCTTCATTGCTGAGCACGGTTCTTGGAATCGCAGAGAAAAAATTGGATACCGTGTCAAGTTGGTTCATTTTGATGAATCAGGGATGGCGGTTGATCAAGAAGTGTTTGCCGAAGGTTGGCTACAAGGAGAAGATCACTGGGGGCGTCCTGTGGATGTAGAAACACTCCCTGATGGATCTATTCTAATCAGCGACGACTATGCCAACGCCATTTATCGCATTACCTATTCTGAGGAGGATAGCTCATGATGGAGATTGACCTTGGTACATCTGACGTGACCAATCTTTATATGAGACCGTTATTGTCTCTGATAAGATTTACCGATTCTTCAATACTTTTTGCGCAAGCAATTCAGACTCTTCAATCTCAACAGATTCCTTAGACGTAGGATCATCCAACAATTTAGACACTACGATGGACTCCAGATTTTCAATGCGCTGCTTTGCAAGCTCAAGCTCGTCCTCGGTTTGAGCCAAGCGAGTTTCATATTCATCTGGCATAGCACTTTTTGCTCGCGCCTTTTGAAGGTTAACCCACTTAGAGTAAGCTGCGAAACAGAACGGCGCAAGAATTGCGACAATCGGAATGATAACCCAGGGCATGATTTTGTAAACATTATTTGTTGAATCTATTAAGATACTCACAACTGAGCGATTGGTTGCATGATCAAACAAGTTACCCGAGCGCTAAATCGTATTCTCCATCGCAACAAGAATCAGCGCTGGTTAGACTTAGAAAAAACTCTAAGCCTGCGCATTTACAACTTTGGATTATTTGAAATTGCACTGCGCCACCCGTCAGTTGAACGCACAAAAACAGTTGATTCCCCCCAGTGTTATGAGCGATTGGAATTTCTGGGGGATGCCATTCTGGGTTCAGTTGTTGCCGAATATCTTTATCAAAAATTCCCTGATGAGATGGAAGGATTTTTGACTACTTTACGATCTAAGATCGTCAGCAGGGTTGCATGTGCTCAAACCGCGCTCTCTCTTGGTTTAGGTCATTTTGTGGAATTGGATCCAGCAATGGAATCTAGAGGAGGACGTCACAATGTCTCTTTGCTCGCCGACTGCCTTGAATCAATTATTGGGGCAATTCACCTCGATAGTGGTACAACCATTTCCCGTAAATTTATATACAATCACATTTTGGAACGCGTAGATTTTTCTGCTCTCATGACCCAAAATGAGAACTACAAAAGCCAACTTCAAGAATATGTTCAAGCGAGAGGGTGGCCAACCCCCGAGTATAAGGTAGTTCACACTGAGGGGCCGCCCCATCACTCCATGTTCACCGTTGATGTTTTGATTTGCGGAGCATATCAAGGGCGCGGGGAGGGAACATCTAAGAAACAAGCGGAACAGCATGCAGCGCATCGCGCATTAAACTCCCTCGCCTCTAAAACTTCGCCATCAATCTAACTGAAACTCACTGTATCAAACCCCAATGGCAACCGATCTACCCCATGCTGACCGTTTTGCTGCCCGACACATCGGCCCTTCCAAAACGGATGTTCAGGAGATGGTCAAAGCATTAGGTCTTGACTCGCTAGATCATCTGATCACTAACACTATCCCTGAATCTATCCTTAATCATCAGGATCTTAATGTACCTGATGCCAGCCCAGAGCATGTTGTGATTTCTAACCTTAGAACTATTGGACGCCGTAACAAGATTTACCGATCATATATCGGACTAGGCTATCATGATACAATTACTCCCCGTGCAATTCTGCGTGCAATTCTGGAAAATCCATCATGGTACACCCAGTACACCCCGTATCAAGCTGAAATCTCACAGGGTCGTCTGGAAGCGCTCTTGAATTTTCAAACCGCCGTCATTGACCTTACGGGAATGGAAATAGCCAATGCGTCACTATTAGATGAAGGAACCGCAGCGGCGGAAGCGATGATGATGTTTTTTCGACTTTCAAAGCATCGAAAAACCTTTCTCATCTCCCAAAACTGCCATCCACAAACCATCAGTATCGTTGAAGCAAGATCCATGCCTCTGGGGATTGATCTCATCGTCACTGACCCTGCTTCATTTCATTTTACTGATGAGGTATTTGGAGCCTTAGTGCAGTATCCTGGATCTGACGGTGTGATTGATGATTATGAGGCTTTGTGTAACAAGGCACACCTCTGTGGTGCTCACGTTGCCGTCGCAGCTGATCTACTTAGTCTGGCATTGATTCGCGCGCCAGGCGAATTTGGTGCAGATGCCGTTGTTGGAAACTCGCAGAGATTTGGTATTCCACTTGGATATGGAGGCCCCCATGCAGCATTCTTTGCCACCAGAAATAGCTTCCGCCGCCAAGTCCCTGGACGCATGATTGGTGTAACCGTAGATATGGAGGGAAAGACTGCGCTACGTATGGCCCTGCAAATGCGAGAGCAGCATATTAAACGGGCCCGTGCGACAAGCAATATCTGCACTGCACAGGTCTTACTTGCTGTCATGGCGGGGGCTTATTCCGTTTTTCATGGCCCAGATGGAATTAAAAATATTGCCTTAAGTGTCCATATGTGGACATGCGCACTTGCTAAGGGACTCCTCAAATATGGCTACGGTTTGAGACATCAACATTTTTTTGATACCATTTGCATTGAAAATCCACCTGCCGATCTAAAAGACAGAGCCGAATCAAAAGGGATCAACTTACGGTATCTCCCAGATGGAGCCGTCTCAATCTCTCTCAATGAAACCACCACGGAATCCGATATTAATCAGCTGCTTTCTTTGTTTATCAGCGATCCGTCAAGTGCCCAAAGTCTGATTCAGTCTGTCCCTACCAGCTATGAAGGGATTCTCAAGCGAGATACAGCGTATTTGACCCATCCAATATTTAATCGGTATCGCTCTGAAACAGAGCTGATGCGCTATCTGCATCGACTGAGTTCTCGAGACCTGTCTCTCACCACTAGTATGATTCCTTTAGGATCATGCACCATGAAACTCAATGCCGCTGTACAACTCGCAGCTGTGAGCTGGGCCGACTATAATGGATTGCATCCGTTTGTTCCTATTGATCAAGCGATTGGTTATCAGGAAATATTTAGAAACCTTGAAAAGTGGTTGGCCGAATTGACGGGCTTTTCTTCGGTATCTCTACAACCCAACTCAGGTGCGAGTGGTGAATATGCAGGGCTTCTTGTGATTCGTGCATATCTGGCCAGTAAAGGCGAATCCCATCGCCATATTTGCCTCGTCCCAGATTCAGCACATGGCACCAATCCAGCAAGTGCAGTTATGGCTGGCATGAAAGTGGTTGTCATCAAAACACAACCCAATGGGGATATTGATACGGACGATTTGAAAAAGAAACTCCAAGTTCACGGCGATCACCTCGCTGCTCTGATGATGACCTACCCGACAACCTATGGGGTGTTTGAAGAGCAGATTCGTGAACTGTGTGCAGCAATCCACGCTCATGGCGGTCAAGTCTATATGGATGGTGCCAATATGAATGCACAGGTAGGACTATGTAAGCCAGGAGATTTTGGCGCAGATGTATGTCATTTGAATTTGCACAAAACGTTCGCTATCCCTCATGGAGGCGGCGGGCCTGGTGTTGGACCGATCTGCGTTGCCGATCACCTTGCGCCGTTTCTACCTGGGCATCCGATTATTCCAACGGGGGGAGGTCAGGGCATTGGTCCTGTCGCCGCAGCGCCTTATGGGAGCGCGAGTATCTTACTGATTAGTTGGGCTTACATTGCCCTTCTCGGCCCTAATGGATTGAGGCGCTGCTCGGAAGTTGCCATCCTCAATGCCAACTATCTTGCCGATCGGCTCTCCAAGCATTATGACATCCTGTTTCGAGGAAAGAATGGCTGTGTTGCCCATGAATTTATTCTTGATTTACGTCCCTTGAAAAAATCCGCCGACATTGATGCCGTTGACATTGCGAAACGCTTAATGGATTATGGATATCATGCTCCCACGATGTCGTGGCCTGTTGCCGGTACGATGATGATAGAACCTACCGAGAGTGAATCCAAGGCTGAATTAGATAGATTCTGCGATGCAATGATTTCTATTCGCAACGAAATTTCCGAAATTGAACAAGGACACCAAGATCAAAAACGAAACATTTTAAAGCAGGCCCCGCATACTGCAGATATGGTATGTGCTGATAACTTTGATTACCCTTACTCACGTTCACAGGCTGCATTCCCTGCGCCTTGGACCAGAGATCATAAATTCTGGCCTTCGGTTCGTCGAATTGATGAGGCCTATGGGGATCGACATTTGGTTTGCTCATGCCCGCCCATAGAAGAGTATCAATCCTGAATTCATGGCATCTGAATTTATAGAGCGCGTTGGCAAATCCGTGGAATTGCGACTGATCGCTATTGCACTGATTACGCTGATCCTAATGATTCCTCTTGCAATCATTGCGGATTTGGTCAATGATCGTAGTGAAACTCACCAAGAAACTCTCACCGATATCGGCGAAGAATGGAGTAGCAAACAGACTCTTTTAGGCCCTGTGGTCGTGGTCCCTTACGCAAGTTCCGATTATATCAGCCAAACAACTGGTGATCTGCGACGAACTACACAGCATGCATTTTTCCTGCCTGATTTTTTGAATATTAGTGGTACGATTAAACCTGAAATTCGCTATCGAGGCATCTATCAAACGATCCTCTATACGGCTGATCTTTCCATTAGCGGCACCTTCAATGAGGTTGACTTTTCCCGCTGGTCCATTGACGAAAACGATATTCGATGGCAGGAAGCATATGTTGCTTTTGGCATTACAGATATGCGAGGGGTCAAAGAGGAAATCGCCATTAATTGGTCCGACACCACACATATTTTTGAATCTGGAATACAGGACGCAATGATACTGGCACCAGCTGGAGTCAGCACGCCTGTCAATCCGCTACAGACAACAGATTTTAGTTTCAATCTAAAACTTGACGGCAATGATGAATTGATGTTTATTCCCGTTGGAAAGTCCACCAAGATTGATCTCTCATCATCGTGGGATGCTCCAAGTTTTCGGGGTGCATTTCTGCCAGATGAGCGATCAATCACTGACGATGGATTTTCGGCAAGCTGGCAGGTTCTAGACTTAAACCGAGCCTTTCCGCAGTCATGGCGAGGCGAGACGGATCATTTATTACAAGAATCAGCCTTTGGACTTTCGCTATATCCGCCTGTAGATCAGTATCACAAGACGCAACGTTCTACTCGTTATGGATTCTTACTGATAGGATTAACCTTGCTATTTTTCTTTTTGACTGAACTACGAATAGGATTGCGAGCCCATCCATTCCAGTATATTCTGGTGGGGCTTGATCTTTGTTTGTTCTTCCTGATGCTCCTTTCACTTGGAGAGCATATGGCCTTTAATTCTGCCTACATTTATTCCTCAATCGCCACGATAGGATTAGCCGCCCTCTATGCAGGATCAATTTATCAGTCATATAAAATCGGCCTACTGACCTCTGGGGTCTTGGCACTCTTATACTTTTTCATCTTCATGCTATTGCAGCTACAGGATTTTGCCCTCCTTGCTGGTAGTATCGGCTTATTTTTGCTCTTAGCCCTTACCATGTATTTGACACGTAATTTTTCGAATCTGACACAAGTTGCTGATCAGTCTGAACGCTGATGATTGTATCGTTAACATGCAGGTTTCATCATTGACTCACGTGCAATACTCTATAAACATACCTGCTGTAAGAGGACAATTTCTGTTACTTGATCCTTGTATAACCCGAAAACCTATCTCACATAGGCGGGCATGTGGGCACTGAAATTGCCAGCTGTGGATCTTCAACCGCTTGCACAAAAGTACGCGCAAGGTCGAGGCCAGATATGGTTAGATAGCTCATCAAGATCTCAGCGATTTGATCGTTACTCGTATCTGTGTATTGACCCGATCGAGTCTATTCCAGCATCAGCAAAGATTGAGGATCTGCGGCACATACTTAGCCTTTATGAGGCTAGGTGCATAGATGATGGCCCGCCATTTCAGGGGGGATTAGTGGGCTTTTTTGATTATGAGTTTTCAGGCCTAGGATGTGCGATTAAATCAACGAATCACACTCGTGCCAGTTGTCACTTTAGGTTGTATGATACAATGATTGCCGTGGATCACGACGACAACGTTTTGTGGATCATCTCATCTGGATTCAAAAAACGGGTCTATCAGCCATGCAAAACTACAGCTTGGGCGCGGATCAAAAAAGTGGAACTAGACATTGAGAATGTGTCCGACCCTGTGGCGCCTTCCAAAGACCTCATCTGGCAGAGCGAAATCTCAAAAGCCGATTATCTGAAAGCTGTCCATAAGATTCTTGATTTCATTCGGGCAGGGGACATTTACCAAGTGAACTTTTCACAGTCGTTTACCGCAAGCTTACCCCAGAATACAGACGCGTTTCACATCTATCAATCTATTCGAAAGAGTAACCCATCCCCCTTCTCCAGTTATGCTATCTTTGATGACCGAAGGATTGCCTGCACCTCACCAGAGCGACTCATCACGGTTAATGCTCATGGACTCGTTGAGGCTAGACCAATCAAAGGGACGATTGAGCGATCATCTGATCCTATTATAGATCAGCAGCTCCAACGTCAGCTTCTCAATTCTGAGAAAGACCGCGCCGAGAACGTGATGATTGTTGACCTGCTCCGCAATGATTTGTCCAAGGTATGCAGACCCCATTCGGTGATTGTAAAGGATCTGTGTGAACTGGAGTCATATGCCGGACTGCATCAACTCACCTCGTCAGTCCAAGGGCAGCTCATTGATGGATATGATGCCTTTGACTTGTTATCTGCGGTGTTTCCAGGAGGATCTGTGACAGGTGCACCCAAACATCGCTCTATGGAAATCATTGCGCATTTAGAGCAATATCCGCGTCGTGCTTTTTGCGGTTCAATGGGGTATTTTGGATTTAATGGTACAGCAGATTTCAATATCATGATCCGAACGATACAGTTTGAGGGCGATCGCGCGCGCCTTGATGTTGGAAGTGGAATTACATCCTTGTCTGATCCAGAAGAGGAGTACCTGGAGACTCTACTGAAGGCACATAAAATTTTTACTGGAACGGGTGAAGTCGCCTAGAAATGATATTGATTCTCAATAATCATGATAGCTTTGTCTTCAATCTGAGTCGGTATTTTCAAGAGCTTGGGGAAATTACAGATGTGGTTGAGTCGGATCATCTAACCTTGCGTGATATTGAGGCGATTCGGCCCAAGTCGCTGATCGTTTCACCTGGCCCATGCACGCCAAATGAAGCTGGGATCAGTCTGAGTGTGATTTCACATTTTTCTGGGAGGCTGCCCATTCTGGGCGTATGTCTCGGGCATCAGGTCATTGGACAATCTTTTGGGGGTCTTGTGACCCATTCTAAGTTTCCGAAGTATGGACAGACAACTCTTGTGTCACACCATGGACAAGATCTTTTTGAGGGCGTCCCTAATCCTCTGAAGGTTGGATTGTATCACTCCTTGATCGTCACTCAGGTTGATAAGTGCGACTTAATGGTTCAAGCCACATCACCCGAAGGTGAAATCATGGCATTACGGCACACTCAATCACCTACATTTGGCGTTCAGTTTCATCCTGAATCAATCCTGAGTGAGTCTGGGTATCAACTGTTGCAAAATTTTATACGAATCACAGATCACTTTCATAGAGCATTGTGGAACTCTGATTAATATGCACGCTGTTTCTGACTTGCATTTAACACATGGCTTCTATGGTTTGAGCGTTTGATGATCTGTTACCATGTGACCATCATTTTATTTTCGCTAACCTTATCTGTGATATGATTGATCAATTCACAAAACTACTAGGCATCAATCAATTCCTAATTGGAAACTCATCATCCATAGTTCATCCTACGCTTGAAAACTCACATGTCAATACTTTTCTTGGAACAGTCAGGTCATCAGGATTCAATTCATCCTTTTGACCTAAGAGATCAAGGATTACTCCTTGCAGACGGTGTGTTTGATACCTCCCTGATTGTCAGGGGTAATATGATTCTGCGCGAGGCGCATATACATAGATTGATCGCTGATGCCACTGCGCTTGGAATCATGATTGATCACCGAAAGATCAATACTCTCCTTGATCAACTTCTTACCGAAGATCATCATGGGGTGTGTCGCATCACGGTCACATCGGGTCCTACCAAAAGATGGACTGTTACTCCGCCAAGTGCACATCCAACCATTTTCTTGGATATCTCGGCGCTGAACAGAAAAGATCAGTTCACACCCCTATCGCTGCAGGTGAGCTCTATTCGCCGGAATGAGACCTCCCTCACAAGTCAACATAAAACACTTGCATATACTGATAATATCGTTGCATTAAGGGTTGCGCGTGATGAGGGCTATGACGACGCACTCTTTTTGAATACCATTGGTCATGTATGCTGTAGCACTACAGCCAACTTATTTCTAAAATTGGGAGATCGTTGGGTGACTCCACCCATTTCAGACGGAGTTCTATCTGGAGTCATGCGTCAATGGATCCTGGAGACTGGTCCGAAGATGGGACTTGAGGTTATAGAACGAAGTATAGAAGAAAACGAATTACTGGTTGTGGAATCTGCCTTCACCACCAATAGCGTAAGACTCGTATCACCTATTTCAAACATAAACGAACAGGATCTGCAGCCACATCTACCCGTTGGATTAAAATATGCGATAACAAAGTTGATCCATACCCCCTACTAATTTCAGGATGATCAAATAGAAAGGTCCTCTTGAGATGCGACCATCTAACCATCACAGATGATCGGGATTCTCATTGGATGCTCCCTAGCGTGTGGTATGTGATTTGATTGATTATTGTGTATTGAAAGAGCCCTCTTTCATTGGGAGTATCCAAGTAGACTGTATGGGATCATTTGATGTTTTTCACTGTCATCATAAAGCAAGGAATTATAGCAATCCAAAAGGTTTGGTGCAGTGACTCCAAATAGCGTAGAGATATTCAGTGGATGCGAACCAATGGCGGACTTCGTCGTTGACTGATCAAGGCTCTTCGTCATAACACTCTCATGCTCAATAAATTTCGAAATGATCGAGGTCCCGCCAAACATTTTCATGGGCGCAAAGAGATCATTAGCACATTTGAACGCGCCCTTGCACACCATAAGACGAAAAAAAAGGGGACGACTTTCTTGATTCAAGGCGCGCCAGGTGCGGGAAAAACGGCGCTGCTGGATAAACTATCCACAGAGGCACTGACCCAGAACTGGCAAGTCGCAACGATCAAAGTCAAAGATTTACACAACCCTACTGCAATGGCACAATCGTTAGGGGAGTCATATGTTATTGATAAACAGTATGCGGCGAACGTTGGTATTCATGGATTAAGCGGTGGGTACACCAGAAATGTGGCAGGATATTCAAGTGTGGAAGGGTTACTCAAAGAACTGTCGCCCGAGAATGGGCTGGTTCTAGTGTTTGATGAAGCTCAGCATCTGCTCAATCTAACAGAGATCCCAGACGCTAAAAGTTTGGCAGTTGATACACTGGATGAAATCCATAATGGGCATATAGGCCGCCCAGTCATGCTTCTTGCCGCTGGACTCGGAACGGCAGAGGCGGCGTTTAACGCACTGGGAGTTTCGCGATTTTATGGGGGATGCCTTGTACGGCTCGGTGGGTTGGGAGCGGAGTCTACGCGGGCGATCATACAGGACTGGTTAACACTGGATGGCATGGCCAAGGGGGATTCGGCTCCATGGGTGAATGCCATTGCGGAGCAGGTTCATGGGTGGCCTCACCATATCATGTCCTATGTTATTCCCGCCGTGGAGTATCTTGAATCCAACAACGGACAGATGACGGCCGAGGGGTTGGAGTTTGTACTTGCGAGTGGCCATGAGTTTAAGTTGGAGTATTATGACACTCGATCTCATGATATTGATGAAGACCAGCGCGAGGCGCTGGCGAGATCCGTCATTGATGTTCCACTTGGAGAAACGATAACTCGCCCCGCTATTTTGGATAGCATGAAGCAAGGCGGTCTCTCTCAAAAGGATGCGGATGCTATCTTTAAAAGAGCCCTTGAGCAAGGAGTGATTGATAAGCGCGAACGTGGCCGCTACGGTATTCCGATTCCGTCTATGCACACATGGCTTGTAGAGGAATATGGGAGAGATAAAGATAAGGAAAGAGACAGCCACCGAGTGCCCAAAGCGTTGCCGAGTGGCGCGCCTAAGCAGGTGGAGACTCTGCTCAAAGAAGAAAATAAATCACCCGTGAAAGGTAAGGGAAAGAAGGGAGGACCGTTTAGCCCAGAGCGATACTAAACAATCTCATGGTTCTGGCTTGTTTAGTATAGGGGCACGCCAATCCGTATTGAACTTAAATTCTCACTAAACCTCAATTCATTTCTTTTTGAGATTACGCTTCACCCTCGCCGTGAATTCACCAATATCACCGCCTCATTGTTATGAACTTTGGGTTTTTAGATATACTTGACGCTGAAACAGACCCATGTTGATGATACAATACCCAAAGGTTGGCTGATGACTCAACGACTGTGAAAAGGTTTGTCGCTGACTTCAGAAATGCGTATTTTTGAACAATCTCGGAAGTGGATAGGTAAACATTTCTCGTGTTAACCGTAATTAATCTTATTAACCGTCCCCACAATGAGCCCCGACTGGATAACAGCAATTGCAATTATCATTACCGTAATCATCGGCTTGATAACTTTATATCTTAGTGTAACAAAAAAAATTGATAGTAGAGCAAATTGGGAAGGTTCTGTGGATGCAAGATTGAATAACCTTGAGAAATTTATGCTGGAAGTGAAACATGATGTACGGAAAATAAATGACAATCTGCTCAAGGTATTTTCACTATTAGGGCCAGATGTGAAAAGTTCACAAAGCCCAATTGAACTGACAAGTCTTGGTAAAAAGATTTCAGAAAAATTAAATGCAGATCATTATGCCAGCAAACTTGCCGATATGGTAAGAGAGAACGTGAAGGGCAAGGATCCATATGACATCCAAGAGTTTAGTTTTGAGTATGTTCAAAATGACAGCCATTACTCAGATGAAGAGCGTCGCAAAATCAGAACGGTGGCCTATGAAAAAGGAGTAAGTGAATATAAAGTTCGTGAAGTCATTGGATTAGAGCTCCGAGACAAATTGCTCAAATCAAAAAACATGGATGCCCCTCAGGCGCATTGTACATTCCCCCCAAACGCACCAAGCTCCATGTGAGTTAGTTACAAAGTATATGGCGTGCATAGATGGGCGAACAAGTCCATGGCTTATGCCATCAGTTGTTGAAACAGTTCAGAGGTCTTGTTTGCAACTGCACGCCAGCTAAAATGGGCCTCAACGCGAGCACGCCCCTTTAATCCCATTTCACGACTCCGATCAGGATCGCTCATCAACTCATTGATTTTATCTGCAAGCCTTTTTGAAAACCCTTCCTCCTCTACCCTAACTAAGAGTCCTGTCATTTGATCTTGCACAACCATTGGGATACCACCAACATCTGAGGCGACCACAGCTGTTTCGCATGCCATGGCTTCAAGGTTGATGATTCCAAATGGTTCATACACCGAGGGACATACAAAGATTTGTGCATGAGAATACAGAATAATGAGATCAGAAGACGGCATCATTTCACGAATCCACACGATCTGATGATGCCGAAGCCTCTCCACCTCTTGAATCATTTCTGCCTCAATCTCAGGCGTATCAGGCGCACCTGCTGCCAAGACCACCTGCATACTGGGGTCTAGATGGGTAACGGCTTGCAACAGATGAATGATTCCCTTCTGTCGAGTAATCCTGCCAACAAATAGGACATACGGAACATCAGGATCAATGCCATAGGCGTGTAATACAGATTGATTATACATGGGCTGATATTCATCCAGATCAATGCCATTAGGAATGACATGAACAACCCTAGGATCTACCCCGTACAGCGATATCACATCCTCCTTCATTTGCGCCGATACAGCAATCACCGCATCTGCCTCCTGATAGGCCGTTTTCTCAATCCATGAACTCACATGATATGCAGGACCTAATTGTTCAACTTTCCAAGGCCTATGAGGCTCTAAACTATGAGTTGTTAACACAAGTTTTGCCCCAGTGAGCTGCTTAGCCAGAATGCCTGCCCAGTGCGAATACCATGTATGACAATGAATGATATCGGTATCCTGTGCAATTGCGCCCATTAATAAATTTCGATGAAGCGTACGAAATAACCGCTCAAAACGGGGATCCTTCACTGCAGGTGCTCCAATGTCAGAGATACCCTGAACATTGAGATCTCCCGATTTTACATTCTGATCCCCGAATGCATAGACCTGCACCTTGTGATGAGCCGCCAATTCACGCACCAGATACTTGACATGCACACCTGCACCACCGTAAATATTTGGCGGATATTCATTCGTCAACACCGTAATTCTAAGATTTGGAGATTGGGCGTGATGTTCTTCTTTGACCTCTCCATTGAACGTAGATCCAGAATATCCGTGATCTATCATCTATCCCTCCTTAAATTTATATCTGTCATCATCATTGAGATAACTTGATCTGTAATGGTTTCGCTATCTGACTCAGACTAATTTGCCTGTCAATATGTCGCATTCAGGTCATTTCTAATCTCCTCGTTGCCCATCCTCAAGATACTGTGGAAACGGCCAGAATTCATGATCTGATACTTAATCTATTTTAATCTGTCGCGGCGCACGCACAAATAATACATCATGTAATTTTGAGTGATTTTTGAATACCTCAGCCCCGCGCTCCTCCAACCCATTCATATTGAATCCTATGATCGTCAAGGCTGCATCTCCAGATCTCTCATAGATGAGACTCCGGAAAGCCTCAGGATTATCAGTCGCAATGTATTCAATATTTTTTTGCGAAATTGGAAGGCGTCCCTCCTCAATCAATTGGGAAAAATCCTGCTGAGTCTCTTTCACCTCTGCTTTCGGTAATGCAGCAAATACTTGCACTTGAGCTTGATGCCAATCAGGATGACCCAGTAGTATATAACTCAAAAGAATCATCGTATTCGCATTGGCCTTATCATTCCATGTCAACCAGACATGAATAGAATCTCGATTTCCAAAATGTGTCTCGCAATGCCGAAGCACCATTAATGTCATATCCGAATTCGCAGCAAACTTACACTGATCAACAATGCTCTGGACGACCTGCTTAGAATCTTGCTGAGTCAGCTCAAACAGGATTGAGTTGTTTGACATTCCAGATACACCAGGAATCTGAAGAGTCTGCGCAAGTGCAGAAGTGATAGATGGACTCACAACGGTGTCCATATAGACCGCGCTGTTCTGCTTTCTTGCCATTTTGAGAAGCCGCTCTTTAACGGATTTACTTTCAAAAAACGCATCGGATGTCAATCGGCCCTTGATATAATGAACATACGTACCAAAGCCGTAACGATGACACAGCCAGTGCAACATGATCAAAGGGCTACGCCTGTCAAAGGTTCGATCATTAACCATGATCACACTTGGCCTCCATTCATCGGCAATAATATCTGCACGGCGCTGCTGTAAACGAATTTGCATATATCTGGTCGCCTGCGTGATGACATTCTGGAATAACGAAGCCAAGTCCCCTTCCCCACGCTTGCCGATGCGCAAAGCCTGATAGAAAATCACTAGGACCAATATCGCAATGGTTGCAAAGAAAAAATTGATCTGAAACATAAGCAAAAAACACAGGATCGCGCCCAGTAAACTAACATACCAACGAGAACGAAAGCTTGGCCGATAACTTGGACGCGCCGCAAAATGCTCCAAAAAACTGATGGCACACAGCGAACCATAGGTGATCATAAAAAACATTGAGATCAACGTTGCAACAAGATCAACATTCCCAGCCAGTACAATCCCTAATGCAAAAACCCCGGTAATGATGGTCGCATGCCTCGGGTCATTTGCCTCTCCGATTCCATGAGACAACCATGTGTTGGCTTTCTTGCCTGGCAATGTCTGGTCTGCACCCAAGGCCTGTAACGTACGAGGGGCGACTAATACAGATCCTATCGCACTGCTGAGTGTCGCACAACATAACCCAATTAGTATGGCCGGCCCCCAGATAGAAACCTGCACCATGACCAGTGGATCCTGTGCCATTGTCTCAGGAGAGGCACTAATATGAAGTTTATAGACTAACCCAACATAGACGAGCATCCCAATCACAGTCGCCAACAATGTGCCGCGAGGTAGAGACCTCTTCGGGTTTTTCAAATCACCCGATAATCCAACCCCTGCCGTCATTCCAGTGAACGCTGGAAATACAATCGCAAAAACAATGATGAACGGATCTGGGCGTTCAACCTTATCTGTCAGACTGACCAGCTCTGGATTAAACCCTTCAACTGGAGAACCCAAAAAAAACATCAATAGGGAAACAAAAAGAACGCCTGCAACGACATACAGCATCTTCACACCTAAATCTGCTCCCTTCATGATGACAAGAACCAACAAGATCACCAGTGCAGGAATGGAGATGAATCGCGGATCAAAGTTAATTCCAAATTGCTGCATCAGATACGGCTCAATCCATAGGAATGCCTCTGCAAATGCAATCATATAAAATGCCACCGAAATTGCCTGTGACACGTACAAACACACCCCAATCACCCCCCCGATCGTGCTTCCAAACGATCGCGAAATGATAAAGTATTCTCCCCCGCCCTCTACCTTTCGATTCGTCGCAATTTCAGCAAGAGCTAAAGCCGTCGGGATCGTTACAAGATGTCCAAGAATAATAATTCCAATCACCCCGAAGAAGCCCGTATGCGCGACCGCATAACCAAATCGAAGAAACAGAATCGCACCTAGAATGGTGCTGATACCCGCCAGAAAAACTGGTAATGTCCCGAATCCGTAACCTTGCCTTGAGGTTGTCATACCCGATTAGTTCATTTCAAGATCGCGCTGTGAACTTAAGTGGTCTGCGCTGCCCAGAGTGTACAATACCCCTGTGGATGAATGGGCCCCTTTATGGTTGCACAACCTCCACATCCAGATTCAGTCGCGATATAGAGCGTGCAATTGGCACAATTCTGCGCCTCCTTAGGTGATTGATCTGTATACTCAAATGTGTTTCTTAGTGAGGCCTCTGCTCCGGTCAATTCTGAGATATCTGAACAACTAAACACTTGATCCGATCGCAAATTCTCGCCTGATGTGTTCAGGTCTGCTGTCTCATCAGTGCAACCAATTAAGATAGATCCTGCAGATCCGATTGCGAAGAAACATTGCAGGAACTTACGCCGACTCAAATGTGTGCTCATAATTTCTGTGTGATTTGACTATACAATACCTATTTCTGTGTATTCATGAAAGGTGATCTCACAGCAATATTAACAACACTACTGTGAAGTCGTATTTGTAAATCTAAGGATTTAACGATTCAATCACATAATTGACCAGTTTTCTAATTCCAAGGTCTTTCAATCATTAAAGTTTTAACCGTATCTTGTAAAGACTATCTCTATTGTTGATGGGACGTGTGATTCAAACTGGGACGACTCCTGCAAAGGAACGTCATGCACATCTACGAACATGTGCAGAACTGATTCGCTTACTGGCTGAAAAACCCTGTTTCGATGATGAGGCAAAAGACATGACCGCGTTATTTGTCTTTTCTCTACGCGGGATTTATGCAACAATTGAACACAGCGCCGATATTTGGGATAAACGTAATTACTGGAAGCGAGCAGAGGAGCTACGTCATAAATGGCTATGGAGCAAAACTGCAGCCGACGAGGTCACATCTCTTATTATTAAAGATGCATGGAATGAAATTCCTGAGAAGATCATGGAGCTATTTCCAAGATTTCATCATATCAACGTCTCAACCATTACCCGTAATGCCGACCAATGGTGTGGAGCCCTGAAAGCGCTCATAAACAATGATTAACCTAAATCCAAAAACGGTTCAAACGGGAGATTTACTCCTTGGCCCACCGAGCCAACCCTATGATCCATTTCATCGTACAGTGATCTTGATCTGCATCCATGATGCCGACGGAAGTCTGGGTTTGGTGATCAATCGCCCCACTGACATTACAACCGACGCAGTTTTGGACTGTGATGTGGATCAACATGTCATTCATGTAGGTGGACCTGTTGCCATGGATCAACTGACGTTTCTTCATCGGCGGGGAGATCAAATTCAAGAATCACTCCCTATTTATGATGACATTTCTTTTTTTGGAAATGTTGACGATATGATTGATATGATGAGCGAAAGATCCATCACTTCAGGGCAAATCAGATTTTTTATCGGTCATTCAGGCTGGGGGCCTGGACAGCTGGAAGAAGAGCTGAAACGGAATTACTGGTTCGTCACTCGAGCAAGTGCAACGACGGTCTTTGAACACAATCCTAAGACCCTCTGGCGCTCGCTACTTCTTAGAATGGGTGGTGAATATGCATTGGTCGCTAATTATCCCCATGACCCAAGACTCAACTGATCACGAGTGAATCAGCCGCATAAACTCAGCACGCGCTGTCCCCTCTGACAGAAAAACACCGCTCATGGCACTGGTGGCCGTTACAGCATTCTGCTTTTGTACACCACGCATTGACATACAGAGATGGGTAGCCTCAATCACCACCGCCGTTCCAACAGGCTGTAATACATCATCAATCGCATCCCTGATCTGAAATGTCATGCGCTCCTGCACCTGCAAACGCCTTGAGTACACATCAACAACTCTGGGGATCTTACTGAGTCCAACAATGTGATTCCGAGCGATATACGCAACATGAGCCTTGCCGAAAAAAGGGAGCATGTGATGCTCGCACAAGCTAAACACATCAATATCGCGCACCAAAATCATTTCATCATACTCTTCTTCAAAGATGGCCGATCTGAGGATTGCTCTGGCATCCATGTTATATCCCTCCGTCAAAAAAGTAAGTGACTTAGCAATCCGCTCAGGGGTTTTCAATAAACCCTCACGTCTGGGATCCTCACCCAAAAGGGTTAAAACTTCGTGAAAATGCTCTTTTAGAGCTTGTTGCGTTACCTTTTCAGTAAATGATGACATTATGTTAGAGAGGTTGCACCCAGAGGGCCATAATATTCAGCTGAATTTCGTGGGGTTTCAAAGAGTCGAATGCGATAAAGCTTTCCAGAAGGTAACGCATCAAATAATTGATTCCAGATCGCAATCACCAAATTTTCCGTTGAGGGTATGATTCCATCTAGAAAAGGCACATCCAAGTTTAGATTTTTATGGTCTAAATGACAGATCACTTGATCCTGAATCACCTGCTTCAAGATAGACAAATCAATGACATAACCTGTATCAGGATTGGGGGCCCCCACAACTGTCACTTGTAGGATATAGTTGTGACCATGCCAATTTTCACTATTACACCTACCAAAAACCGACTGATTCCACTTTACTGATTTTGAAGAGTTGTGCAGGCGATGTGCTGCGTTAAAATGCACCTCTCTAGTCACATACACATTTGACATCTTATTTAGATTTTTCAGTTAGGATGGAACGAAGGTGTCTTTGATTTGTTCAGTATAGTCTTAAGCTTAATGTTGTATGCCGACTTTATTTGAACGTATTATCAGTGGAGAGATTCCCTCTGATCAAATTTATCAAGATGAAGTATGTGTCGCCTTCAGAGATGTTGCCCCTCAGGCTCCAACTCATGTGCTAGTTGTTCCCCGAAAACCAATCAAGTCTCTCACCGATGGATTGGATGCTGCGCTTGCAGGACATCTCTTGGTAGTGGCCAACAAGATTGCCCAGCAGGAAGGGCTTTCTGGAGGGTATCGTGTAGTCATCAATTGCGGAGATGATGGAGGTCAATCTGTGGACCATTTACATGTTCATGTCCTTGGTGGCCGCGCGCTTGGATGGCCTCCTGGCTAAGCCACCTCGGTGGACGAATGTCCATAGCCAGTTGATTCTTTGTCTATTAATCCCTGGATTTTTATCCGAGAGTGTTGTGGCACAATCATCGCTCCAGCAAAGGACAGAATTTTCTCGGGAGGTGAATCAATTTCAGTGGAAATCTGAAACCACTTGGAATCCTCAATTTGATCATTGGGCAATTGACCTGTCTAATAGGTTTATCTCCGATGCCTATATACAATTTGATCAACGCCTCAGATTTAGGGACGAGAACCGGTTGTCATTTTCTGCGATGCGTCCGCTGAGTAGACGCGTAGATGCGGTCATTCGCGGTGGATTAGACTGGTTCGGATCAGGCCGTGCCTCCTCACAGTCCCTCCTGTTTGGGGGTCAGTTCACACCCGTTTCACGGCTTAGATTACAAACGTCTGCGGGGATATCGTCGGATCGCAGACCTGGGATTATTCAGGACGGCCAACGAATGCCTCTGAGGATTGATACAGGGCCTGCTGCTGCAGTATCTGCGATATTTGCACCTAGCGAAGTGCAAGGATATGAGGTCTCATTTCAATCCAATGCATTATGGCAATACATTACGCCACGCCACATTGGAGATCTTGCAGTAAGAGGCACTGCTGCGAGATCTTTTGGACGAGCTAGGCTTGAGACACAGGCGCGCTTTTCAAGTCGTAGGCGAGATACTTATCAGGCCGCTTCATTTTTGAATCGTGATCAAAAGCGTGATCCAGAATCAATTGAAGCCACCACCAGTGATACCTTAAATGCGAATTTTCGGCTTCAGTCTCCGTTGGTACCAGGATTCCGTGTCATTGCTCAAGCCGATGTCCAACTCAATCAACGGCGTGTTCGCTCAGCGAGATCTCCATTAGAATCAATCATTTTTGAAACCAACTTTTCCCGTCAGGCACTTACTGGAGAAGTCTCTCTCTTCTACGAAAATGAGCGCTTAGACGCTCAGCTCAGCGTCGAATACGGAGCAGTGAATGAGCGCAGGGTTCTCACCAATCAAGAGGATTTGCCCGCATCCGAGATAGCACAGAAAAGAATACTTCTACAGCAGGCAGATTATGATGAGGGGGTTTTTGCACTTAATGGGACTATACGAAGTAACCTACGGCCTAGACTTACGGTTTTGTTCACTGGAAGCTCACGAATCGTACGTCATGACACCCCGATTGTTAATCTTGATGATCGAGATGAGATTTATCATACGGGTACGCTTTCTGTGATTCACCCACGAAACCGCTATCTGAGCATGAGTCTTCAGTTATTTGGATCGTACCATCATACAGTGTTTCTGAATGCAGAGCGCTCAGCAGAAAACAATATCCAGCGAACTCTACGACTGCGCCCATCAATGGATTGGAGTCCCTCCTCTTCTTCACAGATCCGCCTAGCGAGCGAGGTGCGCGCTAGCTATACAACCGATGATTTTGTCCTACCTGGGCGCAGGTCCTCTGATCAATCCGCGAGAGAATTACGTTTGGAGTCCGAAATCAACCAGCGCATCCTCAGCAATACGGACTTAAAGATTACGGCCAGTTATTCTGATTTACGTTTAGGTCAACTCATCTGGAATACCTTTACCGAGATTCCTTTTGACACGTTACGAACCCTCAGCACTTGGGTTCGCGTCCAGTCTGGTCGACAACTGCGGGGAGAGATCGGATGGCGTATTTTTTTAAGAAGTGATTTTGATCGTGCGATCTCAATCGTTTATCAATTACCAACTGATACCCCAACATCTACGTTAGGGCGTATCACAAGGTCTGGAAAAAGATGGGTGATTCAAACAGGCCCATCAGGCGCTATTTATTGGAGTAGAGGAAACACAATTTTATCTTTAAATGCTTGGGCCAATTGGCAACGAATTCGCTACAGCCTCTACGGAACATTACCTTCAACCAATAAAGAAATCATTCAGACCACCGCACGTAAGGGAATTCTCCGATTGATCCCGCTTGTGACATTGAGTCTTCAATGGAAGGTCTAATTCCACACATCCATGACATCTAACGTGCGAACCCTTGGAGTAACTGGAAGAATTGGAAGTGGTAAATCAACTGTATGTGGCTATCTGAAAGACTTAGGCGCAACTGTCTTTGAGGCAGATAAAGAAGCCAGAACGTTAATGGAAGCGGATCAACATGTAATACATGAGGTGATCAGCGCATTTGGGCCCGCGAGTTATTTGCCCAATGGATCATTAAATAGGCACTGGTTAGCATCCCAGGTTTTCAACAATAAACCCAAACTATCCCGGTTGAATGCCATCATTCATCCCAGAGTTGCTGAAAACTTTCTTCATCTCAGAGCTCATCTTGCACCAGGTCTACTCATACACGAAGCTGCACTGATCTTTGAAGCACAACTTCACCATGATCTTGATGCGGTTTGTGTGGTTAGTGCTCCAAATGCCCTGCGGATTCAGCGGGTCATGACGCGTGATGATATCACTGAAGATGCCGTGCGCGCTCGCATGAAACACCAACTCCCGCAACATGAAACTCAACGCCGTGCTGATGTGGTGCTCACCAATGGTGGTGATAAAAAAGAGCTCAAGGAAAAGACGCACAAACTCTACAATCTCGCCGTTAGCTCACATGGCTTAGGGACAGAGAACTTCAGATCTCACCGTCAACTGTAGCAAGTGCAAAGCCAAATGTAGATCCACGGTCGGGTATGCTTTCAATCATCAATTGACTATTATGTGCACTCAAAATATGTTTCACGATTGCTAACCCTAGCCCCGTACCGCCGAGCTTTGATGAGCGACTTGGCTCTACACGAAAAAACCGTTCGGTGAGCCGAGAAATATATTCAGAAGGGATTCCAACACCATTGTCAACAACCGACACCTTGACTAATGGCTCACTTAACGTTCTAGCAATCACTTCAATCTGTCCTCCGTCGCGCCCATACTTGATCCCATTGTCAATCAAATTGCTGAGTACCTGACCAATATGATGGGGGTCTGCCATGACTTCGGGTAAGTTCTCTTGCATTGACAATCGTAACGTGATATTTCTCTTGGAAGCTTTTGATTCTAGAGATTCAAGAACCTCCGTACTCAACTCAATCAAATTGAGAGGTTGCAGATCCATGGCAAGCTCTCCCATCTCAATACGTGCAACCGACGAGAGATCTTCTGCTAGATTTCCTAGTCGGTGCGCATTCCGCAATACTTTCTTGACAAATGAACGGCGAACCCGCTCATCGTCCAGTGCGCCGTCAAGAAGGGTTTCTGCAAACCCACGAATCGCAAAAATAGGGGTCTTGAGTTCATGGGACACATTCCCTAAAAATTCACGTCTGTAATGTTCGGTCTGTTCCAGCTCCTGCATTTGACTTGCAACCCGTTGACCGGCCTCATGGGCAAGCCTTAATAAATGTGTCAATTCATCTTGGGGGCGTGATACTTCATCATACATAAATTCCTCTTTTTTTTGCCCGATTGTCTCTAAAGTGGACCTTAAGGCATCAACCTGTTGCCGTATCATCCATAAAATGGCAAAAAAAGTGACAACACCCACAGTAACGCTGATAGCTCCAACCATCCACCATGGCATTCGATAACCTATGAGCGAAACCACAAAGAGCGTAAGGAGCACCATCGCACTCACGCGCCATGATATTCGATAAGAAATTTTCCATCCTGGAAATCGCTCTGCAAACCTCATACTCACTCTATCTCGGCTCTAAAAATCGATAGCCAACACCTTTGACTGATTGAATGTAATCCGCATCTTGATATTTGCCAAGTTTTTTGTTGAGCTTACTCACATGAACATCAACCGTCCGCTGTCCGACCTCTACTTTGACCCCCCAAACTTTTTTTATTAACTTTTTACGTGTAAAGACGACACCTGCAGAATTCGCAAGAAAATAAAGGAGGTCAAATTCTCTTCGCGTAAAGGTAATCTGTGTACGTTGATCTCCAGTATTGCGGAAAACCCAATATCTATCCCTATCAATCTCAAGATCATGAATGCTGAATAGCGAGGCCCCAGGAACAATTCGATAGGACCCACGCAGAAGCGCCTTAATCTGAGACATAATAACATCAATTCCATAGGTTTTAGATAGGTAACTGTCTGCACCAGCTTCAAGGCCGAGGACATAGTCTTCTTCCTCTGATCGCGCGGTAAGAAATAGAATGGGAACTGTTTTTTGTCTAGAGTATTTTCGTATATGCTGACAAACCTCTATCCCATTCAATTGGGGCATCATGATGTCAAGTACAATCAGATCAAATTCTTTGTTTTCAATGATGTCTAATGCCTCAACGCCATTTCGGGCTGCAATGACGCTTACTCCAAGCCTTTCAAGGTTGTATCGCAGTAGATCCAATATGTCATCTTCATCATCAACGATGAGGACTGTACTTGATTCCAGGGCAACCGATATCGGAGAGAGTTTTGACATGACTCCTAATTGGTGCCCGTCCATAAATAGGAAAATATCATTGAATCTCTTATTCTATATGACATTTCTCGCCGATCATTTAACTTGAAGATTTACGCTGGACTTTGTATATTTGCCTAAATTCTTTTGTTTAAGCTCTGGTTTTCGGCTTAAAACGGCCGATTTTGGGTGTTTACCGTTACATTTTAAACATGATCCTAAAAACATCGAGACTTTTTATCGATGAGGATAGCAATAGATTCCCAAATAAAGATTGACACGGTTCTTATAGAGGACATTGAGTTGGACCTAAGATCTCGCTCACCTCTAGGCATTTCTTTATGGAGTGAAGCACCTTTTAATGAATGATGCTGCAGTTACTCAGCTGAGCGTGTTGTTGGATAAGTATAACCCTGAGGTAAGTAAGCGCCATGGTTGTTGAGCCTATGGGTTGTGATCCTTTTAGCAGCGGTTACGTTGCAGTTATGATCATTTGGTGCCAATGAGATGGAGATTCTACGTTTGATGATGGGGCATGGTCAGGAGGATCAGGCGCGGTATACCCGTCAGGCCCTTCATGCGAATATATCATCATTGCACCCTGAATTATTGCAAGAGCTCAATCAGTTGCTGTCAATGTTGGTCATCAAGGGGGGATGTTCTCAAGACGCGCCGCTAACAAGGTGTGCTTGACGATTGCGGAGTTTCCGACTGATATCCGATTACTTTGGAATGCATGCACCAGTTTGATTGCATTCTGTGTGAGTTTCGCCAAAATATTTGGGCTATCAGGTTGGAGACAGCATCAGTGTATCAGGCAACGACTTACGAAGCGATACAAGCATGCAGTCGTCGGCTGACTTACCGACTCAATAAAGTCATGAAGTATAGCAGCTGTGTTGGAGAGAAAGCCAAACAGATGCTGGATGCGATCACGACTCAGAAGGAGGAGATCATAGCGCGTTTAGCAGGATCTGCGGTCGGATTCTAGCTTGAAGAAGCCAGGCAGAAGATTTGCCTCTATTTGGACTATATCGCCCTATTTTCGGATCAAATCATCCGCCGTGTCATAAAGAACGAAACCATTTCAGAAGATCTATTCCATCTACACGCGTTGGGTCGTCAAAGGGACGGCAGGTGTGATGTGCGAGTTAGGTGTACCTGTGATAGAAGATGTGTATCAGTTTGTCTTGGGCTATATCATTGAGTGGAAAGGGGGCGACATAGATATTGCGGTGTCGTTAGTTAAAGGCATTGAGGAGCAGTATCCGCATCTTGGATGACCTGTTCGTTTGATGTGGGATTTTACAATCAAGAGGTTCGCAGGCCATTAGAGACAGAGACCCGTTTGGTGACCGTCGGGATGTCACAGCGCGGGAGGTTGTCAAAACAGGAGCAGGCGCGTCAGAATACACAGGAGTATAAGGATGCGCGGATTGAGTCGTGCATGAATGTGTTGAACATCGGGAAATGCGTTTGATCCGAGAGGCGAGGGATCGGTTAGGAACATTGATTTAGCAACGAGAGCTGAAGCGCCTCTGCAAGAAACAACGCTTGCGTCTGGCAGCGTAGACCTCAACCGACCGAAAATCAGGAAAAAAACGCTCATTGAGCCAATGGCCGAGCTATGTCAATTTGAGACGATTTGGTTAAAGTTTGACTTTGAAACGTGCAAAAATCTACCACCATTATATACCGAATTTTCAAAATCTCAATAAATAGTGTCCGTCCAGAAATAGAAAATTTTCTTTGAAGTTCCTATTCTATATGACATTTATCGCCCATCATTTCGCTTGAAGATGTGTGAATTCAAGGTAACAAATGACAGGGTGTAACTGAAAACTCCCATTTTTGGTACCTCTAACGCGTAATCTAGAAAATGGCCGCAAAATCTTCGCAACAAAATAACATTTACTTTGAATCTATAAACCCATACAGAATAGGCGATTCAGCGCTGTTAGATGCTTTTCTGAACGGGCACTAATTAGCGAGATATATACTGCACCCCATGATTCAGAACAATAATCAGGCACGTATTACGATTCAAGCAAACTAGCAAGACGGATTCTTAAATTGCCCTGATGTAGATGGACATCTCTGTCTATCCAAACATTGCCTCTTATTACCTTTTTCGGATAGATTTACTGGGACGTTTCGTGACAACGAATGAAAACCTATAGCAGTTTCTTTGGTCGGACACGAGTCACACGATAGTGATATTTCTGTTCTTGGTCCGAGTATCCAATTAGCTGATAGTAACCGTTTATTGAATCATTCATAGGTGTACATGTTTTGATTTGAATCTACAGATATCATACCCCGACAGAGAATCGGTAGTACAGAGAACTAATGACTCTCATCTATATTTTTTTATGGCGTTACCAATCAAGGCTAACATCCGATGGATATTTTCGCGAGTCGCTCCCTCTGGAACTACGTTCAGTCGACTGTTCCATTTATGAAACTCTGATTCTAAATAGTCAACCTTTTTCTTAGGATTCCAGTACGTATTGATTCCAAGTAATTGTTCAGCAGATATATCAATATTAGAGGCCGTTCCAATTCTCACAATCTTTTCATCACGTACTTTCTTGAGCTTCTCTTGATCAATTTTGACTGTCTTCGCAATTTTATTAATTAGCTCAAGAGCAGGGGCACTCACTGTTTCATCAACTACCATGACATCAAAACAAAATTCTATCAACTCTGCAGCTTCTGAATCTGGAGGGCGGCTTTGCATTAAAGTGGTCAGCAACCTTGACTGACTCAATTTGCGATCTTTCGCTTTTTGAAGCGCCAGGCTAACCTGTTCTGAATAACGCTTTAAGCGATCTTCATCGCTAGAGTAGCCATCATAAATCTGAGGGCTTGCGCAAGCTTCGTCCAACCAGAAATACACTTTATCATAGATCACATCTATCACCTGATCTGCGACAGTGCCGCCTGCTGCGGCAACAAGCACAGCGAGATCTATACATGTAAAATGAAATCTTTGCAGTCGAATTAGTGAATCAAGGTATCCTACTTTATCAAACAAATCATACTTGAATTTTTTTATCCCAGTCCATAAGACACCATCTGTAGATTCTATTTGACCATGCCGAAAATAATGTTCAAACCCTATATCAACCAATCGAACTACAATCATCAAGTTTTTGCTATCCCGAAACGGCCCAATGAGAATGTCTCGGCTAATTATAGCAACCGAGGTCCAATCTGGTAATTCTAAGGAGGACTTAGGCTTTCCTAATTCAACAAACGCCTGAAAGGTGGATGTATCTTCTTCTTGAAATTCTGAAGCAACACATTGAATGGGAATGATTCGCCCCGCAGTGCAATCAAATAATGATACGACAAATTCGCAAGCAACTGGTTTATAGTTAAATGTATTTGTCCCTTTAACTTCAATATTTTTCCCTTCAACAAAAAAATCATTTATGTCAGAGACTCGAATCCGTAGACCTCCGTCTACGGAGGCCGATGGCGTCTCAATTTGAATTCCCTTGATACTTTTTCTAATCATCAGAAGCGGTAGCAGCCAATCTCAAACATCTATACTACGCAAATCCCGTAATCAAGAGGCTTCCTGCACACCTGATTGAAATACCCTGACTGAACTGCTGTTGGAAACATCAGAGTCTGAATGATAATTGTTGTCAAAGTATTGTTCCATTAATTTGACTGGACTTCTGATGGTAAAAAATCAGCCTCTGAGACTTCCTCTATATCATCGCCGACCCGATTGAAATCAAGGACAACATCCTCAGAGTGTTCTGAATTTTCATGTCGGAAAGAGCAGTGCATAATTTGGTTTTCATCGTAGGAGAAGGTCACCTTGATCTCTTCAAACGCTGGCCATTCTTCACCATCGGGGAGCGATGGAAGCTTGAGGATCTTATCATCGGAAATAATTCTAATGAATTCATTGAGTTCTGTTTCTTCACGAGCACACTCTGTGATTGCACAATTAATTTCGTCCTGTCCATCAAACCAAGTGTAATATGATTTTTTCTCGCTACAAGGAATCTGTGTCCCCTTAGAAATAATGACGGAGTTACTAAGAATTCGACGTCCAGTATCTGGATCAAATATGAATGAAATCGTGCCAAAGTTCATATTTGTAACCTCTTGGAGACTCAGTGAAGCTAACGCAGCCTTTTGTACAGCATTGAGTTTACTTTTATCACAGTGGATCGCAGCATAAATCACCGCCCCAAGTGCGACCACCTCGTCTACATTAGCGGACTCAATCAGCGGAACATTTTTAAACGCATCTTGAACGCTCTGGCGTATATAAGGAACTCGTGTACTTCCGCCCGCTAGAATCACACCAGCTAAATCCGATGAACTGATCTTGGCCTCTTTAAGTGTTGCACCACAGCATACTTCAGCTTGCATGACAAGCCCCGAAATGGCTTCCTCAAACTCTTGTCTATGAATTTCCAAGAGCGTCCCCTTCGCGAATTGAGTCACGGTTTCACGTTCTGATAACCGCCGCTTCAATTCCTCAATGCTCACGAGATCAAAGGGAGGGTCTTCTAACTCATGATCTTCAAGAACTGTATCGGTCGCTTCCTGAAATTTTTCACGTACAATCTTTTGAAGGGCCTTGTCAAAATCCATTCCACCAAGTCTGCTGACGCCATTACTGGCAATGACATCGACTTGGCTAGATGTGACTTCAATAAGCGACACATCAAAGGTCCCTCCGCCAAAATCATAGACGGCGTATTTCCCGTCCTCTGTCAAATCTTTGGAGAAGGCATAATAGAGGGCAGCAGCGGTAGGCTCATTAATGATATAATCCACATTTAAGCCCGCCCGCTTCGCAGCATTGAGCGTCGCATGACGCGCTTCAACCGTAAAGTTTGCAGGTATTGTGACCACCGTTGCTCCATCTTCATTTTGATGACTCAACGCTATATGATGCATATGACGAAGAACATGAGTACTCAGCTCAGTGGGTGTATATGAGTGATCTCCTATGTCAAATCTTTCAGAAGTGCCCATAGACCGCTTAAATCGAGCAGCAGCATTACTTGGCCCAGTGACCCACTGCCTAAGCGCCTCACGGCCAACCCACCATTTGTCATCAAAAAAAGCAACGCAGGAGGGGACGAGATTTTCTTCTTCCGAATCTTGCATAACGACTGCTCGGCCATGTGTGTCAAACTGCGCAATTGCAGAATAAGTCGTACCTAAGTCAATTCCAGTGATCATTAGTATTATTATATGTTAGATTTAAAGCGATAAACCACGACATGCGCGGGAATCAATACCTCATTTTTATCATGCCCTCGAATCAAATAACCGCATTCTAACACCTCTGCAATCGTGTAATCCTCTTCTTGGGTTTCGGTGTGCTTAATCTTGGGCTGATCTGTTACTCCAAATGCTTTTCGGTAATCACTTCCGATGTCGGGGGTGAAGGATTCAACGTTACAATCCGTTAAAGCATCCTTTAATAATCGGTGAATCGTTTCTAAACTATTGTGTGATGGAGAATCCTGACCTGAAAGATACGAAATTGTTTGATCCAATCGGATAAATGGTGTGATAAATTTACGAAAGATCGCATTATCATACCCCCGCTTGAGTCGTTCATTTTCCTGTTCACGTTCTGTAAGAGTTCGCTGCATACTTAACAGACTATCCGAATAATTAGACATTTCCTGATTTGATTCAATATTTTTTCGTACGAGCTCGGCGGTGTCTGTGGTTTCACGCTGTAGCGAATCTATACTTTTTTTCATAGACTTGGTATCTAATTTTTCTGTATGACTTGCCTCACGATGTCTCAAATATTTTAAGACTACGTAAACCAAACCGACCACGATGAACGTAATCAGAAAAATCATCATCCAGTAATTTGCCTCTCTCCATCTGGAAGAAAAATTAGTGCTACTGTATGCATCTGAGGAGGAACAGGAGCGAATGCTTGATACATGCTCTACGGTAGTAACCCAACTTTGCAATGCGGAGTCAGATGTCAGACAGATTTCTGTACCCTCTAATGAAAATTCTTGGAGTACTTGGAGTGCAATCCATTCTGGAGGAATCGGGCCTGAGAGAGGATTGAATTTTAGATCCAGTCGCCTGAGTTCTGTCAGTGTACTTAATTCTGGGGGTAGTGTCCCGCGAAGATGATTATATGGAAGATGTAGCCCATGAATCCGACCATTAAACAGTTCAATCCCAAACCATTTCTCTGCGACACTAATAGAGGGACGATCTTCTATATTCCAGTTGGTATTTGTGTCCCAACCTCGGCCATCAGTTGCCTGATATAAATTCACTAATGCATCCCATTCGGACTCCAATAAACATGCATCCTCCGACTTGTAGGCCGATTCTGGGAAGTTGGATTCTGGCGGTATACATAGACTTGTTTGATCTACCCCGATTGATAAGTCTAATCCTGTATTGTCCATGATCCTATTAGGAAGCGGGCCACTCAAAGACACATTATATGCCAACCAGAGAGATCTCAAATTTGATAATTGTCCCCACTCAATCGGGATATTACCAGAAAGCTGATTATCGTTTAGGTATAAGGATGAAAGTTGCTGGAGGTTACCGATACTTGGTGGCAATGGACCTTGAAGTTGGTTACTGCGAAGATTCAAGTACACCAATTGATCAAGATTTCCAATCTCAGATGGAATCTCTCCAGAAAATTCATTTGATGCCAGGTTTAATTCGCGAAGCTCAGACAATTTTCCGATCTCAGGCAGAATGGGGCCTTGAATCTGATTATTGCTGAGATCTAGTATTTTGAGGTTGGACAGATTTCCAATAGCCCAAGGGATCAATCCTCTCAAATTGTTGTTATTTAGCTCAATCTGTGTTACGCGTCCCTCTGCAACCGTCACTCCATACCACTGCCCAAGAGATTCAGCATTGGGCACCTGACTGGATGCGATATTCCAATTCGTGCTGTTCGTCCAACTTGCACCGCCAGTCATACGATAAATCTTTTTCAGCGTATCCCAGTCAGATTTGAGCAGATCATTTTCTATATCAAATGGCTGGCCTGACGAGACATCAACTGTCACACCTAAAACCATTACTATTAGAATCACTGATCGTCTATAGTGGTTGCAAAAACCTTTCATCTATTATATTTCAGTTAACCTGATGAGTAGTGACATGCGGAATTAATCAATGTGGGTTAGACGCTCACCTTAGTTGACCAACTAATCCTCAAAAGAGATTTCTTTTTGTTTTGGGATCCGCAATGAGCTTCATCACAATATTCGGGACTCAACACTGCTTGGGTAAAACTGATTCAGCAGGAACTCATCATGCTCTTCTTCCATGCGCGGAACACACTCAAAATCACTCCCCCTATATTTATATTAGTGGGTTGGGGTGACCACTTTGAATGATCCAAAGCATAGTACTCAATTGGGTTTTATTTGTTTCAATACTACTCATCATCATTTGCATCTGATTTTCCCCCACCTACTATGCTATGCTGTGTGTTCTGATAGCCCTATGAAGCAGTGCTTAAAAGTCTCCAAATTAGATGTGTAATTTAGACACATCTTAGTGATTCAAATTCAAGAAAACTCACATTAACGATATTCTGAACACCTCCTAATTTTCGGATACCCCAGACTGGTCATCATATTATGAATATTGTTGGAATTATATCGCAAAGTAACAACGGGTGGAATCTTTTTGGGTGTGGCGGGTGTAACAGACACAATAGGATAGAGGAGATTCTACCCTATTGCTTACCATAACATCAACGTAACTTGACATCATGCCTGTTCAAAAGGCTTCTAATCCTTCTCATCAAAACTGTTTCACCTATCGGGGAATAGAGTATCGTTTATGCCCTGCTACTACATGGACTGATCGGGGCGTGTTTATATGTGTGGAATGTGATCTTGAAACAAATCAAAAAAGAAGTTGAGGATCAGGATACTGAAAACCCATCCACCTCTTTTTATGCATAATTAAACGATACCCAATTTTGCGTAGAGAAACGCGTTGGTTATCTGCGTACTCATCTCATATCGTTCGCTACACATTGAAAGGACAGGCAGAGGCTTGGCAAGCTTTCTTCAAGGGATTACGTGACCATCCTACGTTTCACACTAAGTACTTGTAAAATATAGCCCCTGCGATCCTATGCTACCCCAGAATTAGAGTTTATTGTCAGGCACTAAGTACAAGAATAAATCGTTCACGGCTCCCAAAGGTGCTCTTAAGATTGTAGATGATAACATTTCCATTCAAAAGGTTGGGTGGATGAAGATGCGTAGACACGGTGGCAATCCTTATCCAGATGCTGAGCCTATTGAAGTGACCGTGAAAAAAGATGGACGGTACTGGAAGATGAGCGAAATTTACAAAGTCACTAATCTACCAGAGAAGGTGGACGATGGCAAAGAGATTGGCATTGACTTGAATACCTATAATATCTCGTATTCTTCTACGGATGGTGAACAGGGCATGTTACCGATCCCTGACTTAACGGATAAGGAGATTAAGATCCGCAGGTATCAACGTAAGTTAGCCCAACAACAGAAAGGATCTGGTCAAACGAAGCGAAAACTGCAGAACGAATGCGGCACATCAACATAGCCGTAGATTGTCCAATAAGGCGTATACGTTGAAACGTGAAGATCAAAACTATGTCCAAGGGCACGGTTGAGAACCCTGGAACCAATGTGAAGGCAAAAGCAGGGTTAAACCGCGTCATCCTTAACGCTGGATATAGACGGTTCAATACCTATTTCGATTACAAGTTTGGCAACGTGATTCTTGCAGATCCGAAGTATACCAGTCAATGCTGTAATCAGTGTGGTCATACAGATAAAGTCAAGACGCAAAGCAAGTTTAAGTGTATGGCATGTGGCCATCAGATATCAATGCATCTGCGAATGTGTTACAGGCCTCCGGGATTGGGGCATCTGCACGTGGAGGAGCGTTCTCGTTAGAGACCCTATGAGCCGTGAAATGAATACGCAAAAGGTAGCTATCTAATCGATGGGTACTCACGTATACAATTCCCTAATATATCACCCAGATAGCCTAACACAAGTGGGGCTTAAACTCTTTTTCTACTTGCTTCTGCATCAGTGTTAGATAGTCTTTCACTTATGATTGGGCTTATGCACTGTGTGCATCATCAATTAAGTCGGTTCTACTGGACTATCGTGGGTAAATGTCTAAACCTCTGCAGAAAAAAAGAATAGTAACACGGAAAATCGAGACCTTCAAATTGTCATTCTCTTCGTCTATGGTGTTTAGACCCGCATCCACAAGAAACTCAAAAAACCCTTGTGTTTTCATTTTTGACTATACCCTACTTAATGGCTTTCAACCAATCATTCAACTCTGGAATTGCTCTTGAGTAAGATAAAATCAGATAACACCCAGCGAAAACTGTCACTACACTGATACCCGTAATAATATGTGACAAATTCTGCGTTGCAAACCACAGAGCAAATGCTGGTATCAACGCAATGACTACGAGGATAAGCAGTTGTCCAATGAAGCGCCACGGGACAAAATCAATTTCCAAGCGCCGTAGAAGTTGTCGTCGAAGGAGCCACCACTCAACCCAAGCAGCAACCGAACTACCCAAAGCTAATCCAACCGCACCAAAATACAGAGTTGATGACCCGACGCCTGAAATTATAGAAATGGAATACTGATCTAAAAAAAACATGGTAGGAATTGCAATGCTCAGAGCAATAGCCGCGCGCACTGCTGCCATTTGTGCTGGAGTTCGGGTATCTTCCAAAGCCCAAAACCCATTCTGAAGAAGACGACTGCTAATTGTTGCCAAAATCCCAATGCTATAGGCCGCTAAAATGATGTATACCAACCAGTTGTCATCTACATTAAATAATCCTCCTTGATAGATCGCACTGATGATCACATACCCCAATGCGATGTATCCTATTGCCGTCGGAATGGCCAAAAACAATCCTTGACGCAGCCCCGCACGAATTCGCTGTGACATTGCTGTGGAGTCATGTTTAGCAAGGCGTGATAATTCTGGCAGCTCAGCAGCGGCAACCGCAAGACCAAAAAGTGAAATGGGTAGAATGTATAAAACCTGTGCATATCCAATACTGGCCACGGCTCCCTCAACCAATAGGGTTGCGAGTAATATATCCACATATGCAGATACCTGTGCGACACCGCGACCAGCTAATGCAGGCCCCAAGGCCCTTAGCGATTGACGAACGCCCTCAATGCGCGTAGAGAGACTTAATCTGAACCCTTTGATGACTTTGACCACCGAAGGTAACTGTACTAAAAACTGTAAAAGCCCACCGAGCACTCCACCAATAAAAACAGTCTTTAACAGTTGAGTGAGGACTTCTGGGAGCACATAATTGTCTTGACCCGCATGTAAATGCCCCGTCAAACTACCCGCGATCACTAATGCAGCGATAATGGTCACATTCCAAATCACCGGTGCTAAATAGGGAATGTGGAAGCGTCGGTGACTATTTAGTACGCCTAATGCCCACGACGATAAAACCAGAAAACCAGCCATCGGAAATGCCAAACGAATCATATCCACGGCTAACAATAGCCGGTCAATTTCGCGTAAGCCTGCTGCGACCTCTGCCGCATCTCCTACAAACCCTCGCATCAAGATGGAGCAGATTGGATGCGCAAGCCATAGTCCAACCAATACTCCGATAGATACGGCTACGGTCATCAATCCCAGAATACTTCCAGCAAAACGTCCAGCATCCTCTGGTCTTCCCTCCTCTAGCATTTTGGTGTACACTGGAATAAACGCTGCCGATATTGTCCCTTCACCAAGCAAGTTCTGCAAGACATTTGGTGCCTGAAATGCGGCCCTTAGTACATCAGCATGCGCACCACTTCCAAAATATCTGGCCATGATACTCCAACGTACTAAGCCCATGACCCGACTTGCCATGATACCTATGGCCACAATCGGCGCGAAATTACGCAAACCGTCTTTACGATGATCTGCCATCTGATCAAATAGATTTGGAAGCAGTTGTATATTTTAGCATGTAAACTATGAATTTATGATTGAATACATTGAAGGGACCCTGAATGGAAAAGGCCCTGCACACGCAATTATTGATGTCCATGGAGTGGGGTATCGAATTTTCATCCCTATGTCTACTTCCGATCAGTTACCTGATACTGGGAAAAAGGTGCGTTTACTCACGCATCATTATACTCGGGAAGATCGTGAACAACTCTATGGCTTCAAGACCTCTGGAGAGCGCGCACTTTTTGAGCTCTTTCTTGGAGTTTCTGGGATTGGACCCCGGATTGCAATCGCTGCCCTCTCCACGCATACCCCCGAGGACCTAGTACAATACATTACTTTAAGAGAGCCCGAAATGTTACAGCGAATAAGTGGAGTTGGGCGAAAAACCGCTGAGCGACTGGTGGTAGATCTTTTTGACCGTGTCAGTGAATTAGATTTGGAGCAGAGTGATGAATATGGTATCGCCTCTGCTAGAACCGATGCCCTTGCTGCCCTTGAAACCTTAGGCCTCTCTCGCGCCAAAGCTGAGCAGTTGATCCGCAAAGTCATGCGGAGCCATCCAGACATAAAGACAACACAAGATCTGGTACAGCAGGCTTTGAGTTATTAATCCATCACAATACCTGAATCACAATGATGAGAACACCCCTTTCGCGGAGAGACTTCATCCGCAATACTGCAGCTGCCAGCGCTACGATTGCATTCAGACCACAACCACCCGTAAACCCCGTTGCAATTGCTAGCCGTAATGGCCTCCAAGCCGTTACCCGAGCGATTGAGGAGATCAACCAAGGCGCGGATGCATTAGATGCGGTCATTGCTGGTGTTAACTTGGTAGAGGAAGACCCTTCGGACTTGACCGTCGGCTATGGAGGGCTTCCAAACGCAGAGGGAATGGTAGAATTGGACTCTGCTGTCATGCATGGGCCAACAGGGCGTGCCGGAGCGGTCGCTTCACTTCAAGGAATCAAATATCCATCCAAGGTTGCAAAATTAGTCCTTGAACGAACTGATCATGTTCTCCTTGTAGGGGAGGGGGCACAAAATTTTGCCCGTATGCATGGTTTTTCTACAGAAAATCTTTTGACAGATCAGGCGAGAGAAATCTGGGTCCAATGGCGCGAGAACCTCTCAAATCAGGATGACTATCTTCCACCTCATGGAGTGGATGATACCAATCTCGGAGAAGCATTGAAACGCAATGAAGAACACTGGGGAACGATTCATTGCTCTGCCATTGATCTGCAAGGCAATATAAGCAGTGTGACAACCACGAGTGGTCTAGCCTTCAAAATTCCTGGCCGTGTTGGCGATTCACCGATCACTGGTGCAGGATTATATTGTGATAATGATGTCGGAGCCGCTGGCTCAACTGGGCGAGGTGAGGCCAATCTGGAAAACTGTGGTAGCTTCTTGATTGTGGAACGCATGCGAATGGGCGATAGTCCACAAGACGCTTGTCTATATGCCTGTGAACGCATCACCAATAATACACACTTAGCACGGCTTCAAAATGAGGCTGGGGAACCCGCCTTTAATGTTTCATTCTATGCCGTCAATAAAGCGGGAGAGATTGCAGGTGCACGAATTCGGGGCCCTGGGCAGATGGCAGTGGCTGATCAAGATGGGGCGAGACTCATTGAGCTGGCCTATCTTTTTCAATGACAACCAATGTTCCTTGATCTGTCAAGGCTGCCACTTCCAGCATCAAACGCCGAGTTATTTCAGCGGGATGCGCCGCTAGTTTTGGAAATTGGGTTTGGAGATGGGTGCTTTCTGCAATATCTCGCACAATATCATCTGGAAAAGAATTTTATCGGAGCCGATATTGCGCGTGGATGTGTGTCCCGTGCTTTCAAGCGCCTACAACGATCCAAGCTCATCAATATCCAACTCTATCATGGCAGCGGAATGTTTTTGCTACGAAACCTCATATGTCCTGAGAGTCTATCGGAGGTATATGTAAATTTCCCTGATCCATGGCGAAAAGATAGGCATGCGGATCGCCGGCTATTTCAACCGTCATTCTTTGACATACTTGCGGCAAGGCTTGCTCCGCGGGGCGTGCTATATTTTACAACAGACCATGGACATTACTTTGAACAAACTATTGCGATTGCTCAAGCGTCCCCATACTTTAATGTGACAGAAAGATCTCCTCCGAAAAATGTCCTTCAAACACGATATGCCCGTAAATGGCAGAAATCAGGACGTCGCTGCTATCATGTGCATATCCAAAAACGAACCTTAGAATTCCCATCTATACCCCCAAATGTTTATAAAGACGATTCCATGCATCATGCTCACTTCAATGGACCCATCCCCCAGCTCAGCAAATTTGAAAAATTTGTTCATCACTTTTCTGGCGGCCATGTTGTCATTCTAAATGCTATGACCGTCGTTGGCCACCAAGGGATAGTATTTCTTTGCCGGTTGCATGAACCAGAGCTAACACAGGATTTATTTCTGCAACTTCGCTCCGCAGAAAAGGATGGCAATGACCTACTACTGAGTGTCACTAATTGGGGAAATCCAATCCTAACGCATGGAACCAGTGAAGCTATCAAAGCAGTCAGTCATTGGCTCATACAGAAAGGGCTTCAGCTCTCAGGGTCCTACTATTAAGAGCGTAACGATAACCTTCATTCATATAAGACTATACACATTTGTGTCATCTTATTTTATTGGCACACTCCAGTTCTATTTTCAAATGAGATTTTTAAGTCGGTCCAATCAATTAGGACTAACTCAACGCTTTAATGCGTTTTTGCAATGAAAACTAAAATTGAACAACTATCCAAATAAATTGTAACCACTGCCTATCATCCTTTGGATAATTATGGAGGTTTACCCTTATTACTGATCAAATATCTACTTGGCGTGCAAATGCTGAGAACGGATGGGTATAAATTTCTTTTAACCTCTCCAAACTTTCTAAACTCATCCTTTGTTCATAGGATATGAATATTTTAATGGGCAGATGGGCATCTTGCCCAAAACTCTCTCTATCAAACTTTGGTCCTCTACAACAGGCTGATATTGATCTGAGGCCTCTTACTGTTTTCATTGGCCAAAGTAACACTGGAAAATCCTACTTGTCAATTCTGATTTATGCACTCCATAATTACTTTAGTAGCCACAAATTAAGTTTCTCACAAAGGCCAAATACTGGGTTAGATTCACTACTTGGATCTTTGTCACCAGAGGAAATTCATGTCTTAAAAAGTGCATTGAATGATTTGGATGAAGATGTGCATGCTATAATGTTTTCTGAATACTCCCGACAGAGCCAAGCCTACGTTTCTCAGCCTCTTGTTGACTTCATTCATAAGATATTTCTCAACTCATCGGGAATAGGCTTGAACAATGAAATCATCAGATGTTTTCATCTTCAAGAACAGGAGCTCTCTCGTAAAGGGGGATCTGGATATTTATTATCACTTTTCAAACAAAACCAAACGGGAGTAATGCCCCCATTGAGCACCGACTGAAATTGGACAATGATGAGATAACCTTCCAGACGAAGATTCCTCGTGAAATGCCATTCATCTTTGATGAGGGAATTGTTGGTGTTAGGATGCCAGAATGGAAATCGTCATATCTGGTTGAAAATACCGATTCAAAATCCATGGGTGAAAGAGTCACTCAGGAAGACAAGTACCATCTTCACGTAATTGCAGATTATTTTGCACAGAAAATTTACAGTCCATTTAATCAAACTGCCCATTACTCCCAGCCGATCGGACTGGTCTCATGCATGCTTTTAAACACATCATTGGTGGAATCATAGAGAATGCGGCAAAGGGTAAACGAGACGGCGGCCCTAATGGAATGTCTACAATCTCTGGAGTAATAGCAGATTTTTTAACCAAACTGTTCAACATGGATGACTCTCAGCAATTTCAGACTCAAGATATTTTAAGAGTCTTTAAACAAATAGAGAATGATGTACTTAAAGGTTCTGTTTTCATAGAGATCTCAGATTTTTTGAATCTACCAAATTTCAGTTATCTTCCAGATGGCTGGCAATCAAAGCTACCGCTTATGAATACATCATCTATGGTATCGGAGCTTGCTCCTATTGTGTTTTATCTGCGTCATATTGTGAAGCCTGATGATGTGATCATCATTGAAGAACCTGAAGCTCACTTGCACCCTTCCATGCAAGTAGCACTTACACGACAACTTGCTGAAATGGTCCATGCTGGAGTTCGCGTGATCATTACTACTCACAGTGAATGGATCATGGAAGAACTGGCTAACTTGGTAAAATTGTCCAAGTTACCGAGTTCTGATCAAGCTGATCTCAGTGGTGGTTCAAGGGGCTTAGAACCCCACGAAGTAGGTGCATGGTTATTTAAGTCTGCTCCCTATCCCGAAGGATCTACTGTATCACAGATTGATCTCGATGAGTCTGGTCTATATCCTACTGGTTTTGATGATGTGGCAATGGAGTTGCATCACAAATCAGTGAAAATTTCTCGTAGATTTAAGGATACCAATGGACTCAATCGTTGACCGCTTCAGAAAATATGCACCAAAGGGATCAATCCGATCTACTAAGATAAAGAAGTCTGGATGCTCTCTCAAGAAGACTAGCCTTCCAAATCCATATATCTTTATTGATTTGGATCATATAGGAAAAATAGATGATTCTAAATGTGCTGATTTCTTGTTTGCAACGGATGGATATGGGGGTTGGGTTGTATCAATTGAGATGAAAAGGGGGAACCCTGATGTCGTGAAATCTGTCAAACAAATACAGTCAACAATTAGAATTTTTGAAGCGTGGGTAGATGATGTGACGAGTATAACATTTCAACCGCTACTGGTTTCTGGTAGTCTATTTATGCATGAGCGTAAAAATTTGAGTCACCCAAACAATGAGATTCATTTTAGAGGAAACAAATATCCAATATTACGAATCAGATGTCAATCCGAATTGTGTCAAATTTTTGAATGATACCACATACTTGAAGTTTAATGATATCTGGTACCAAGAGAACGTATAACTGAAGTTAAAACCAATGAATCTGATGATTTTTAGGGTTAACTTCAGTTATACGTTCAACATCTGTTCCAGAGTATTGGACTGAAGTATAGTCGGGGTGCCACCCGAGTCGTGCGTGAGCATGTTACTGAGCGCTCATCTGACCCTCCCCAAGACGCATCTGATTGATGATGGAAAAACATTCTTGAGCACCGCTTCTGATATGGATCCATCAACGTAGATTGAAGTGAAATATCTCAACAAAAATCTAAGGTCAGTCAGCATAAAAAATATCACAAAAATAGCATTAACATTGTCCTAACCGCATAGTACAGATAACGCGAATTTTCAAGGCGCTTTTCTCGTACAAGTCGATAGGGATTTAGTAATTGGGGTAACACTAGCTCAGGAGCATTTTCTGATAATCCATCAATGGGAATTGGAATTACCCGACGCTTCGGAAATCCACCTGCAAGCTCTCTGATATCAGATTTTAGCCTGCGAATCAATACTTTATTAAGGTGCTCTTTGAGCACCTTAACTCCGCGGCAAAAACGCTGGGGATCAAGAATTTCAAGTAAGGCCGAAAAACTGTTGGAATGTCCATTGTGTGGGGTAGCCGATAGAAAAAGGCGATGTTCAAATCGCGGCGATAGGTCACGAATAGCGCGAGTAATCTGTGAATCTATCGCATAACTTCGGCTACTACTTGATGGTGCTGCGTGGTGCGCCTCATCAAGAATCAACAGCGACTGAGGGGCAAACTCTCCAAGCCAATCACGAAGCCCTGATGCGTAAACCTCATCAATCAGGAGACGATGAGAAACTATAAAATAGGAATGAGTAGTCCACGGATTCACACCAAACCCTCTTTTCTGCCGCATCTTCCTTAGAAACATACGGTCAAGAATGACAAATGAGATTCCAAAACGGGACTCCATTTCATCCTTCCATTGTTCAAGCATTGCGGGCGGACTGGACACCACGATTCGGTTTATTCGCCGACGTAATAGAAGCTCACGAGCTATCAAACCTGCTTCAATCGTCTTGCCTATACCAACATCATCGGCAATAAATAGGTTGACCCTCGGTAATTCAAGAGCCTTACTGAGGGGCTCCAATTGATATGCATCAATCTTTATTCCCGCACGAAACGGAGATTGAAAAAGTCGAGGATCGGTGACCTTTACGCAATTCCATGAGAGTGTTCGGAGATAAGCCGAAAAAATTTCTGGCTCATCAAATCCTTTTTCGGCGACTTGCGACCAGCCATCATCATCAATGATATGCGCATCTAACTCATGCTCCCATAATATTGAAAGCGGAACCCCCTGAGCGTCATCATCAAGGCAAGACAGGTCAACAAGCGTTGCATCACCTGAATTTTCGGACTTGGTAACATTTTCTATGAGGTATCTGCGCTGCCGTACATGCGCGATTCTGCCTTGCTCAAGCCTTGCAATCATCAATGCAATTAAATAAAGTGTACATGGAGACGGCTACTGATTGTGACATGAAATCATCAATTAACTGGGGGGACCTTATACCCCTTTACCAAAATAAAAATCATGTTTAATAGTCATTGAGGGAGTCATTCATCATGAAGGCTGTATACTAGTTTCCACACACCAGCGAACAAAGGAATGTCCAGACACGGCTAACGAACATATTCAATGACTTGCATCAAGCGATGGGGCAGGTCATTCAGACAAAACCAGTCGCAATTAACCACCCTCCAACGGCGAAAGAAATGGTCACACCTGTACTTACCAACACAATCAGGAGACTGTATTTTGAGTTCTGAATATCCAGTTTGCTTCTGAGTCGCGCGTTGCTGGCATCCATCCTGTCAATAACAGTGTTAGAAAGCATGATTTTGATGTGTTCTGTTAATTCGTCGGATCAAGTCCAGCGTTGCAAAGCAGTTGTGAAATTCGTGTAAATTGACCTTCGGGTCTAATTACAGTCTCCTCATATCAATTTGACTACAGTTTAATATTGATGTTCCATTATTCTGTAACAAGCCAGATTTGGCTTCTGTATATCAATGAGAATAGTTGTTGATTTAGGTTGTGCGTCATACAACATCCATATCGTAGTTGGACCTAAGTTGTTTTTTGTCAATGACGGACGTAACTTTCCTGATTTCGCTCAATTTTTTCACAAAATGATGATGGTCACTAAAATCTACGAGTACGAAACTACTAAGAAAATTATTGGTTACTGTAAACTGATCTTCTCTGCTACTATCAAATCATCCCTCAATGTCTCGTTCCACTGTTACTCTCACCGATGAACTGCGTCAATACATCCTTGATATTTCATTACGTGAACATCCCCTTTTGAGTGCGCTTCGTGAGGAAACTGCTCAACATCCTGATGCAAAAATGCAAATATCGCCCGATCAGGGACAATTTATGGCAACTTTACTTCGCCTCATTCAGGCAAAAACCGTTCTGGAAATTGGCACATTTACAGGATACTCTGCTTTAGTGATGACACTGGCGCTCCCACCAGATGGGCACTTAGTCGCCTGCGATGTGAGCGAAGATTTCACAAATATTGCTCGTAGATACTGGTCCGAAGCAGGAGTTAATGATCGTATTGCTTTATATATTGGCCCTGCATCCGAGACGCTTTCAACCCTCATTGAATCTGGAAAAGAAAACACATTTGACGCGGCCTTCATTGATGCAGATAAAGAGAGTTACGATATCTATTTTGAAAAATCTTTACAACTGATTCGGCCTGGTGGACTGTTGATGATTGATAATGTCCTACGCAATGGAGATGCCGCTAACCCGATGAGCGAGAGCACCGAAACGCAATCCATCCAATCTCTCAACAAAAAACTTCACCAAGATTCAAGGATTCACCTTTCTGTTGTGCCCATAGGAGATGGACTCACGATAGCGCAAAAAATCTGAATTTACCATCTTTGATCAACCATAGCAGTCAGTCATTATGTTAGACCAGATAAACGATCGTCCACATCTCCTGTGAGAAGTTTTATCTCGCTCTGTAAGATCCACATAAACCATCCCAGCTGTTAAGTCTGGTTTGTAAGACTTCTGAATGGGAATTATATACGTGAGTACCCATCAATTAGACGGCTACCTGTTGCGTATCCATTTCACGGATCATAGGAGTTCCTGACGGAAACGCTCCTCCACGTGCAGATGCCCCAATCCCGAAGGCCTGTAATACATTCGCAGATGCGTTGATATCTGCGTGATCCGTATGGCCACACGCCATACACTCAAATCTACTTTGTGTCTTGCGATTGACTTTATCTGTATGACCACACTGGTTACAGCGTTGACTGGTATACTTCGGATCAACAAGAATCACGTTGCCGAACTTGTAATCGCAATAAGTATTGAACCGCCCCCATCCAGCGTTCTGTATGACGCGGTTCAACCCCGCCTTCGCCCTCACATTGGTTCCAGGGTTCTCAACCGTACCCTTAGCAGACTTGGACATAGTCTTGATCTTCAAGTCTTCACGTTTCAACGTATGGGCTTTATTGGACAATTGACGGCTATGTTGATGCGCCGCATTGACTCTGCAATTCTTCTGTTTTCGCTTCCACTTGTTGATCTTTCGCTTCGTTCGTTTGTATCTACCCGATCCCTTTTGTTGTCGGGCTAATTTACGTTGATACCTACGAATCTTAATCTGTTTATCCGTTAAGTCAGGGAGCGGTAACATGCCCTGTTCGCCATCCGTTGATGAATACGAGATATTATAGGTGTTCAAGTCAATACCTATCTCTTTGCCATCGTCCACCTTCTCTGGCAGATTAGTGACTTTGTAAATTACGCTCATCTTCCAGTACCTGCCGTCTTTCTTCACGGTTACTTCAATAGGTTCTCCGTCTGGATAAGGATTACCACCGTGCCTACGTATCTTCATCCATCCAACCTTCTGGATGTAGATACTGTCATCCACAATCTTAAACGTTCCTTTTGGAGCTGTGAAGGATTTATGGTTGTACTTGTTATGGAACGTAGGATGATCACGGGTTCCTTTGAAGAATTCTTTCCACGCCTCTGCCTGATGCTTAAGGTGTTTCGTACAATGTGTGATGAGTACTTGGATAACCAATCCGTTTCTTTACGCAGGATTGGGTATCGATTAATTAACGAATAAAAAGAAGTGGATGGGTTTTCAGTATCCTTATCTTTGACTTCGCCGTTAATTTGTTCAAGGATCGAGTTCCATACAAACCTACATGCTCCGCAAAGCCCCGCCAAGAGTTGGGCTTTCCACTGCGTACCGGGTAATAGGCGGTACTCTATTCCACGATAGGAACAGTTTGAATCTGAAGGGTTAGAAGCCTTTTTAACAGGCATGATATCAAGGTTACGTTGATGTTATGATAAGCAATAGGGTAGACTGCGTATCTATCCTATTGTGTCTGTTAAACTTTGCCAAAATAGAATGGTTCCATTCTTTGGGTACTCACGTAATATAATTCCCCTCTGAATCACTCGTATAAACGATTCCTCCACGCTGATACTGGCAATTCTGTAGTCTTACTTTTTTGAAGTAGCGCCTTAGCTGCGGCCGCCTCCTTTAGTGGAATGTCTACCTCCTTGATCATGAGATGTGGGTGATCATCTAAGAAATGTGTACTCAGTTGCCCCCGCTGCCATGCCTCACTTTTCATGACTTTACGACAGAAATTTCGTGTCGTCTTGACTCCCGCAATATGGTAATCTCCCAATGCCGCAATCATTCGTTTGGTCGCCTCATCCCGCGAGCTTCCCCATGTGATCACTTTTGAGATCAATGGATCGTAATGAATGGGAACTTCGCCTGATGATCCCATGATACCAGAGTCTACTCGTACTCCGACTCCCGTGGGGACCTGATGAAATGTGATGACCCCTGGACTCGGCAAAAAATTTGTACATGGGTCTTCCGCGTAAATACGACACTCAATTGCATGACCATGAATACTCAGATCATTTTGCGAAAATGGTAATGAATTGCCTTCTGCAATTTTGATTTGCTCGGCAACCAGATCAAGGCCTGTGATATACTCTGTGGCTGGATGCTCCACTTGGAGGCGAGTATTCATTTCCATGAAGTAGAAATTACTGTCTTGATCAAGCAAAAATTCAATCGTACCTGCTCCCACATAGTTACAGGCCTGAGCAACCCGAATTGCGGCAGATCCCATTGTTGCTCTTAGTTTCTCTGTCATGACGGTTGCAGGCGCTTCTTCAATGACTTTCTGATGTCGCCGCTGAATTGAACATTCTCTTTCAAATAAATGAACAGTGTTGCCATGAGAATCTGATAAGATCTGGAACTCAATATGACGAGGGTTATCCAGATACTTCTCAATAAAGATGCGTGCATCTCCAAATGCAGATACGGCCTCGCTCTGTGCGAGGTTGAGTGCACTTTCCATTTCTTTGGCGCTACGAACCTTGCGCATTCCTTTGCCTCCACCTCCAGACGCCGCTTTTACAAGCACAGGATATCCGATTGACTCCGAAACTCTGAGCGCTTCTTCAAGATGGTTGATTCCTTCGGTCGTTCCTGGTGTAACGGGCACATTATTTGCCTGCATCATCTGTCGGGCCACCATCTTATCCCCCATGGCACTGATTGATTCGGCCGAAGGTCCAATAAAGACTACACCTTGCTCAGCACAAACACGAGCAAATTCCGATCGTTCAGACAAAAACCCATACCCAGGGTGAACCGCATCCGATCTACTTTTTTTTACAGCATCCATGATTCTCTCCAAATTCAAATACGAGTCCAATGAATAGGGAGGCCCCACACAATAAGCCTCATCTGCATACACGACATGTGCACTTTTCCTATCGGCTTCACTATAAATTGCAACCGAACGTAGTCCAAGAACCCTGCAAGTACGCATGATGCGAAGTGCAATTTCCCCTCGATTTGCTACCAGTATCTTTTTTATTTTACCCATGGCTCAACTTGTATTTCATATCTGTTCATATACCCATACAATAGTTCATACACTCCAGTGATACCCAAATTAAAAATTCCTGACCACCGAGTCTCAATGAGTCCGTTTCTCTCGTTGTGTGTCCAGAAACATCAATCTATTGCCCAGCTGTTACAAATTTTTGATTTCAGAAATCACCATGATCATCCCCATAACGAGCATGTCTAAATGATCTCAGAGGACATTTCTCAATGATGACGACTTTAAGCAAAAATAACTCTGCTCAACTTTTTCATCTATAAGCATAAATATTCCCTGACCTATTTCAAATTGCCATCACCAGTGTGCGCTATGAAATCGTACTGATCAGCCACTAAATATATCTGGAGATCAAGCCATTCTCAGTATGAGGGAACTTATTTGATTCAGGGATGGTAAGTTTTTAATTAGATGATTTCAGGCTCGTCTGATTCTGAAAAACCTTATCCAAATTTTATGTTATGATCTTAATCAAAACACTCTTCGGTAAATTAGCAGGGTGTTTCTTCTACCAATAACCATAATTTGTAATCATGATGAAAATTCGTCTTTTGCCCATAGGGTGACTTTATTGGTACTTTTGATCTCATCTATTCTCCCATGTGCAAGACTATTTGCACAAACTAGTCTTTTCGTATTTCCCTCTGGGGAAGAAAAAAAAGCTCAGCAGTGAGCAACTTCAAAAATACCGTTCATTTCAACAACAAAACACAGCTGCACATATTGAATTGATACAAATCGCTGACCTGCTTCCATCACTTCACAGTTGAATGTTGCCGGTAAATCTTCCTGAATTCCCAGAAGAGTACATAGCCGAATCATGTATCACTCTCCCGATGAGTATGTGTGGCATGGTGACCTATCCTCCGTGAATGGCCTCATGATTCTTGTCCATTCACATGGAAAGTTCATCGGGGTAATTGAGTTCGGAAATAAAACCTATAAAATTGGGAAATTATATACTTAATTGTACTAAATCTGAGGATTATTTAATACGTGTCCGTCTGTAAACTCTTCTTTCATATCCAAACACGTCACGGTAATATCCCACCACACCTGCCAACTTCATAGATGGAACTAATTTGAACAAAACTCCATGTTTATTTTGGTTTCGAAATTGCTTCCCATATTTGACCAGTTTTGACGTTCTATTTCTGCCAAAATATAATAATCAATATAACAAAGTCGATAAACATGAGAACGACCATAGACATTTTCCAATTTTTTGTATGGAACGGCAATGTAATTTGCTTTTCGGTTGTTTAGATAATCAGTAATTTCATTCAAATCTTCATTGTATCTACCAAGTCTATGTCCAGAAAGTTGAAGTATGGAATTCCGTTTACCTGAGAATTTCCCTGATTTAATTTGGATATGGTATTCTTTTCCATTTTCAATAACAAGTATATCTTCCTTGTCATCATGTCCAGACTCTCGCCATTTGGAAAGATGGTTTGAGGCTGTATCAGACTTAATTGCTTTTACAAACAATTCTTCTAGCTCCCAACCTGAACATCTTCCACCGTCGAACAGATGGTGATATTGTCTAAGTGATTGACGCAGATTTTGCTCCATGCGCGGAGTTAACCTGTATAATGATCGATCCATTTTAGTGCAAATTCTACATATTCAGCGTTAATTTCAATGCCAAGCCATTCTATACCCAATTGATTTGCAACCACACATTCAGAGCCAGATCCTGCAAACGGAATCAATACTCTCCCAGATGATCCTTTAATGCGAGACTGGATCAGTCTACGAGTGAGTTCCATAGGCTTTTGGGTTGGATGCTTCATGATTTGAGAATCTCTGTATTTTTTTATCTCCGATGGAGGAAGAACTTGCCGATCCTGATCATAGCACATAAACCATCTTTCACGTGCTCCTGCACCTCCTGCTAATGCAGGTATTTTTAGAACATCACGGGGCAATGCCCCACCATTATCACTGTAAACGGTTTCTTTACCATTTCCAAAACGAGATTTGGTTCCTGGTCGTGTCCGCCCAATAGCTGACTTATACCCTTCGGTATAAGGTTCACGAATTTGTTCAATTTGAAGATTTGGAATGTTTTTTGAATGCCACAAGCAAAGAATACTTTCATGTGATCTTTGCCAAAATTTAGAAGACGGTACTGTCTTGTTGGTATAATGCCAAACAAGCCACCGCTGTTTATCAATAGGATACTTTACTGATACTCGAGCAAGTATTTCGGGAAAGCCATAAATGTATATTATGCCGTCATCTGACAACTTTTGAAAACATAAATGCAACCATTCATTGCACCATTTCACGTATTCAGAAAGTGATTTTTTGCCAGTACCATTGCCAAAATCTTTGCCGATGTTGTATGGCGGATCCGCAATAATAACATCAAACTTTTGGTTGTTGTTGAGAGTACTCAAGACATCAATGACATCACCTAAAATTAACTCTGACTTAAACTTTACACTATGATCAGATGTATTGAATGCTCTTTGTACCCCCTTTTCAAGAGGTTGAATTTCCCATTCCTTGCCAATGTACTTAGGAATGGATGGAGAGTTACGAACCATGAGAGGAATTGATGAGTTGATGATAGGAAAGGGATTTGCCTTCACTGTTATTGATCAATGCTCCAAATAGCATGGATGCCAGTGAGATGAGGTAACCATACTCAGCAACGTACCTGTGCAAGTGCTTGTAACTCCACCAGTGATGCGTTCCATAATACGCGCGCTTGATTAACGCCCAGAAACGTTCAACACTATTGGTAGAGGCTTTGCCCTTTACACATTCACCTGCTGAATGCTTGACAGATTCATGGTCAAATGCTCCATGCAAACTATCATAAACCTTATGATCATCTGTATAGACTGATGATCCTTTTCCAACATGTTTTTCAATGATGGGATAGATGGTAGTCCTATTTGCTTTTTCTACATGCATGGCGACGACTTTGCCCTGCCGCTGTTACAGTCCAACCACAGATGCCTTGTCAACGGATCCACGTCATTGATTGAGTTTCTTGGATGCGTGTTTGTTGGATTCTTGCCCTCCAATATAGGTCTCATCTATTTCAATATCTCCCTTCAAGGGAATATCCTCATTGGATTCACACGCTTTACGAATACGGTACTCCATATGCCATGCCATCTTCTGGGTAACTCCCAGACGCTTGGCAAACTGAATGCTTGATAAGCCTTTACGTGCACTGATCATCAAGTTGATGGCTAAAGCCATTTTTGTAATGGAACCCGTGAATGCTCCATAATAGTTCCAGTGCGATCGGAAAACCGTTCTTTCCTTTTGGGCAGTTTCCACACTTGTAGTTCATGCCTCCACTGATTTTATATACTTTCTCACTGCCACATCATCTTGGACAGCATGGATTGCCTCCCCAGTGTTGCTGGGCAATATAATCACATGCAGCGTTCTCATCTGGGAACCGTTGGTTAAACTCGTGAATGCTAAGATAATGATTCATAGTACAATAATTGCTAATGTACTATCTTATACAATAATTATACTAAGAAAATTCCGAAATTCTACCTATTTTAAATTAAGTATACAATTCCCTAAAATTGAGCCACTAGGTGGAGATATGCATGCGTGATCACAAGTGAAGATGACCAAATCATCTAATTGATGACCGCCTGCCTATTGAATCACCAGATGATCAAAGAAAATCACCACAAACGCGTGACTACAAGACAAATTCTGCAAATAAGAATATTGAAGTATTGGTGCTCTTCACTGAAAATGCTGAGTATGATGTCGGAGATAGATATCAACTGCTGTAGCTGCACTCAGCAGCGTGACTGCTGCCTATTCTCATAGCGGAATCACTTGCAGTGAGTTAACCGTTTCTCTGCCTGTGTTGAAACAATCAGTTTTGAGGAGATAAAATCAGATATAGGAGGTGATCTCTCGGATCAATGTCACACGAAGAAGCGGACAGCCTTAGGAGTGAGTTCTGGGCATATGTTCTCATCTTGCTCACAGATGCTGATTTCACAGGTGAAAACGGAGGATCCATCTATGGTAGGGCTGATAGTATTGTGGCTCGCTATGCTACTGCGTACGCGATCGTTGAAGTGGACTTGTAACATCAAAACTCACATTTGCCCACGAACTAGGCCATCTTCAGGGAGGACGTCACCAGCAATGCAGTATTCTGAGTAGTGGAGGATGTGATGATACTTCTGGAAGTGCTCATGGGTATCAGTGGTCAATCTCTGGAGGTAAGGTTCTATGTACAATCATGCATCAGTTGCTGACGAAAAAAGGCTCTAGAATTCCATATTTTTCAAATCCAGATATTAATGATTTTGGAATATCAAAAAATAATGTTACTCAGAAGCTTCGAGATACCGCATAGCTAATTTCCATACTGGAGACCATCTCAGGGGCATCATCCTATCAAGCACCAACGGCGCATGCGCTGGTGATCCTCTCCGCTTCGGCTCAAGTGCTTATGGTGGAATTGGGTCATATTCTTATCAGTGGAAGACAAGTTGCAACGGCATTTCCTGTAGTGATGCAGCTATACAACGATCATGCCACCAAGTCAGGATTTATATCTTAAACTGACGGTTACCTCTGGGACTCAACAGAAAACGGACTTTGAGTATATTCACAATATTGATGCTTCGCCACATTGTGGACTCAACAAGGCACAGGTAGAGAGAGAATTTCGGACTCAGCATGACCAACGGCCCAATACTGCTATATTAAATGAAGCCTACCCCAATCCATTTAATCCTTCAACATCCATCACCTATGGTATTCCAAAAAGTGTCGATGTCACGCTGATCGAATACGATGTCTGGGGGCGGCAGGTATCCAAGCTCGTTAATGGGTTCCAGAATGCCGGCTATCACAATGTTATTTTTGATGCATCTATCTTCCGAGCGGAGTTTACCTATACAGGTTACTAGTTGATTCATTCATCGCGTCTAGAAAATTAATCTGGTAAAATAGGGTTAACTTCAGATAGAATTCTGAGCAAGAATTAAGGAAATGATACGGTTATCTATTTTCATAGTCGGTGCTAATTTCCTATTCGTAGTCCCACTACAGTCCACGACGGGATATTCTGGTCGTCTTTTCACTTAGCGACGCCCAGTCATTATTTTGGTCTTCGTTGCATCAAGTAGGGACTGGAAAATGTCAAAAATCGCTTGTAGAAGGAAGACAAGAGCTCATTAGAAACATCCATGAGTGCAATCAAGAACACCAAGCAAGAAAGTGGGGAATCAGGAGTTCACATCTGCTCATATGGAGATGATTGATCTTCATTTCACCAGATTTCGTAACTGGACAGTTCCTTAGCTCAATCTGGCAATCATTGCGATTTGACTGTGGAGATCGGACGTAGAACAACCATGAAAGATATTCGCATATTTTAGGTATTCAGTAATATCCGACTCAATTGAGTTTATTGGCGACATTCGCTTCAAAATTGGACTATAAGTCTCTCGCTGTGGTAGATGGTTGAAGGTTAATGCATCTGAATTCGAAATCCCTTTTCAGATTCTTGACAGTTTCCAATGTCGCCTAACTATGTTTCTTGGATAACCGGATCATCATGAGTAAGAATAATGGCACTTCTGCCAATCACCAACGTGCCCTTGTGCAACAGCAAATCTGGGAAATCGCCAATCATGTGCGCGGTGCAGGTGATGGCTGGGATTTCAAACAGTATGTACTCGGCACTCTGTTTTATCGCTTTATAACTGAAAACCTTGCAAGCTATATGGAAGGTAATGATGATGATATCAACTATTCAAAATTACCTGACGACATTATTACGTCTGAGATTAAAGATGATGCCATCAAGACTAAGGGCTATCCCAGCCAGCTATTTGATAACATTACCGCTCATACCAACGACAGTTTAAATACTGATCTAGCCAAAATATTTTCCAGTATTGAAAGTTCTGCCACAGGTTACCCCTCTGAATGTGATATCAAGGGGCTTTTTGACGACTTTGACATCACCAGCAATCGTCTTGGCTATACCGTTCAAGATAAAAATGCTCGCCTTGCCGCCGTGCTCAAGGAGTGGAAAAGCTAGAGTTTGGTAATGACTATGAAAGAGAAATTGACCTATTTGGTGATGCCTATGAATCCCTCATTTCTAGCTATGCTGCCAATGCAGGTATATCCGGGGGGTGCAATATTTACTCCACAACACGTATCAAGACTTATTGCCGGGATTGCCTTGCATGGGCAGACAAGTGTGAACAAAATCTATGATCCTGCCGCTGGCTCGGGTTCTTTACTGCTACAGGCACAAAAGCACTTAAAAGGTCATTTCACTGAAGAGGGGTTATTCGGTCAGGAGATTCATTCCACCACTTACAATATGGCACGGATGAATATATGTTCTTACATAACATCAACTACGATAAGTTCAATATACAGTTGGGCAATACCCTCATTGATCCATCTTTTAGCCACGAGAAACCATTTGATGTCATCGTTTCCAACCCGCCTACTCCATGAAATGGATAGGTTCTGATGATCCGACTCTGATTAACGATGATCGCTTTGCACCAGTGGGGATACTTCCCCCCAAAAATAAGGCAGACTTTGCCTTTGTATTGCATGCACTCAATTATCTTTCCAGTAAAGGTCGTGCGGCCATTGTGTGCTTTTCAGGTATTTTCTATCGTAGGGGTATAGAGCAGAAAATCCGTAAGTATCTGGTAGACAATAACTATGTGGAACGGTAATTTCACTGGCAGCTAACCTGTTTTATGGCACTTCCTATGCCATGAATGTACTAGTCCTTTCCAAACATAAAACCAATACCACGATACAGTTTATTGATGCCAGCAGTGTTGATTCATCAGCAAATCAACGATTCACTGTTCTATCAAAAAGAGTGAACCGTTCCGCAAATCGGGATATGAAATTCATGTTTCATTATGGATTTATTCTCGGACAATGGTGCAAAAAATATGAAACCTGAAAGTTTCCCGTCAGTGAACATGAAAAAAATTCAAGAACCTCCGCATTCCTATTCCGCCTTTGGAAGTTCAGAATGCGATTGTTGAGATTCTGGGTACGTATATAGCGTTGCAGAAAGAATTACAGATTCTGCCCAAAGCGGATCCGGAAGCCAGAAAAAAAACAGCATCAGTACTGTAGAGAGGAAATACTGAGATTTGATGAAGAGGAAGTAGAAAGGAAAGCTGGGGGAGATACTTCAGTGCGAACAACCAACAAACTATTTGATTGAGCACTTTGATCGTGATGAAAGCAATAAAATCCCTGTGCTCACTGCTGGAAAAAAATCGGCCAACCCACTCTTAAAATGGGAGACCCAAAAATAAGAGCGTTCAATCCATAGTATTTTCCGAATTCTGCCAAATCTAGGTTTTTTAGCAGGCACTAGATAGACAGTTCTATGTAAAATTGCTGTTCACTGATAAATAGACGGCGATTCATGTCCGAATAAACCACTGAATCCCAAGAAACATAGATTCTTGGGTGCTGTTCAACCTGTTCTGTAGAAAGGCGGAGTCTCCAATGATAGAAAGGCGCTTACACGATCTATGGGAAAACCTTATGGGGAAAAAACCCCATATGCCGCACTTTTTACAAGAGGTTCATCTTCATGGTATACGCGGTATTGACCAACTCTCCGTTTCATTTGACTACCCCGTCAGTGTAATCGCTGGCGGTAATGCCACAGGTAAGTCAACCGTGTTATTTGCTGCTGCATGTGCCTACAGAGTCCCTAATTCAGGAGTTCGAGACTTCGTCCCATCTACTGTTTTCCCCGACTTTCGGCCAAAGTCTGGGACACATCAGGATGAGCATAGAAAAATCATCCTTGATTTTCACTATGCCACGCCAACTGGTAGACAATCTATGCGATGGCAACGTGTTAAAGTCTGGAGCCGCAGTTATTTTGGGCGAAAGAATGCGAACCAACCAGAGAGGCTCGTATATCTCAGAACACTAAGTAACTTGAGTAACCCGTCAGAAGTGCGCGGTGTGCTCAGTATGTCTAGAATGAGGGAGATGCCAGAAAAAAGCCCCCTGACAGCACTGCAGATTGAATTCGCTCAACAGATGCTTCCCTTTCACTACTCTGCCGTGATTGACCTGACCAGCGGTTCTAAGAGTTTACTATTTGCTACTCAGAAAGGAGGTATAAAGTACTCTGAATTGCACATGGCCGCCGGTGAACGAGCGCTTTTGCGACTTGCAAAAGAAGTCGCGCACATGGAAAATGCACTGGTGCTTATAGATGAAGTGGAAGCTGGACTGCATCCATTCGCTCAGCAACTTCTCATGCTACAGTTGCAACAATTGGCACTACGAAGTAACTTACAAATCATTGTAACTTCCCACAGTCCAGTTGTGTTGAATTCTGTTCCTCCACATGGACGCATCTTTCTGGAGCGAGATCAAGTTGGCACTATCACCGCGCGCCCTGCTTATCGCGACGTTATTCAGGATGCACTCTATGGACGCTCTGACCAACAACTGAACATACTCTGTGAAGATAAGACGGCTGAAGGTATTTTAAAGGGCATATTTGATGCATTGATGCCACGTATGCGAATAAGCAGGGAGTCTGTGCGAATTGGTCGTAACACTGGTGCTGAAGAGTTTCCAGCACATGCCAAAGCATTCAAGAGTTTTGATATGATTCATGGATTTGTATTTGTCCTTGACGGCGATAAAAGAGACGCTAAAACGAAGCATCAGATATTGGATGCCGCCGATCGTAATGTTCCCGTATTATTCTTGCCAGGTAGCGACGTCCCTGAGATATGGGTCTGGACTAGATTACAAGAGCACATCCCACTCAAAGCAGCAGAGTTACATATTAATCACCAGGAACTAATCACTCAAATCAGAAATATTGATCTAATCTATGATTCTGCTTCAGATTCACCCTCAGAAATTGCTAAAGCAAAACTTCGAGCGCTATCTAGCGCCATTAATTTGGATATTCCAATCATATGCCAAACCGTAGCATACGAAGAAACTTCACATATTGACAGCGATATTCAACCTCTGATGAAAGATTTAGAAGACGTGTTCCTACGTTGGCGATCTGAGGGTAACGGATTCTAACGGTTTTGGAACTATGACGAGGTTGCTGACATAATGAGATGAAACTCTGCACCTTGATTTTACTTTCAGACTGAAACTCAAGTACCTATGATGAAGTTTTTTGGGATACAGGAAACGGCGAGAAATGTGTGATCGTGCATTAAACCAGATACTCTGTGTTTCATTCTGATTCTGACCGTGACTCAGAGTTCGGATATCTCCGCTTTTGAATTAGATTCATGGATCATTTTTTAGCAATAATTGCTCCTGACTAGTCATGAACTCCTCAGACTAAGCAATGCCTCGCTTAACCACTGCCGATGATCTTTATTCAGTGATGGAGATCAGTAGCTCCGCTACGCCAGAGGACATCAAGGTTGCCTATCGACAACTCGCCCAGCGATATCATCCAGATCGTAACCCAGGAGATGATCAAGCTGAAGAGCGATTTAAGCAACTCCAGCAGGCCTACAGCATCCTATCCGATCCTAGCCGACGTAAGGCCTATGACCAACTTAGGCACACTATGCGCCCTGATCCATCGCCTGTCTTCGTAGATGATTTATTTACCAGTATAGGTGAGTTCTTTGAAGAATTGTTTGGCGGACGCAGTAATGTCGTGAATATTTCTCTTGAACGTGCTCTTCGCGGCGGCCCCGTTATCATCAGAGGAAAAGATGGATCTCTGACCAGAATCGTTCTACCTTCTGGAGTCAAGAATAAATTTCGCATCCGCGCTTCAGAAGATCCTGGTTCCCGTATTTTCACGATCAAAGTCCTCCCACATCCCATCTTTAATCGCAAAGGAAGCACACTGCACATGAAACTACCTGTCAACGGGCTTGAAGCATTGCTAGGGTGCTCACATACCCTCGTTGACCCCTACGGAGAAGAGATTGCCATTGATGTACCCCCTAATTCCACACCTGGAACCAAGATAAGACTCAAAGGACGCGGCGTGAAATCCGAAACGAAGAGAGCGGGAGACCTGCTTATTGACCTGCAAATTATTCCGCTAAACCCTAACGAGCTGAACACCCTCTACAATGCTTCCTACGCAGCTGGACTTATTGGTCAAAAGTCTAAATGATGGATGTGAACGCAACGTCACCTCATGAATGGCTCTCATTGTTGAGGAAGGACAAAAAAGGGACCACCGCTCGGTGGGCTATCTCTGAGGAGATTAGGTCAAGGTGAAAAAGTATTTGGGCAGTCCCATCTTCTTTTTCAGAGCTTCAGCCTTTTCGAAAGCCGCCTTGATTCACAACATACTTCACTTTCTTGTACTATTATCAATTTTTGTTAACGTGAAGTTAGACGCATTCATAGGACTTCAAAGGTAACCGTTTGAAGAACGAGTGCAATTGTACCAGATCTCAGGAAAATCCTTTCAAGAATGGCGTGTGCAAATTTTTTCTATTCACAGTTCACACCAAAACGCACGTATGGAACAATTAATGTGGTTAAAACTGTTGGCGAATCATGCAGAAATTTGAGGACTTTCGAATGCATTCTATGTGGTGGCTTAGACTTGTATTCACAAAAATACGATAGAATCATCTGGTTTTTGAGTAGGCACATAAATAAGAGCCCTATATAGCAAGGAGTTAAGAGAACGGAATTCAGTAAGGCAAGTCAACCCTGTATTTTGAACATGTACCATAGTTTATTGTTTTCGGTGTTCCAATGCATTGCAGAAGCATTTCATGACAAATCTAAAGATAAGTGCAAGTCAAATTAAGGAAGAACTTTTAGGAATCGTCTTTCCAAAGTATACCACACAAATCATCAACTTAATCAGTAACACTGCCCAAGCCACAAGGAGTCATGTAGTTGGACAAATGAGTGACTTAGTTTTGCAATTTAAGGAAGATGCGGCAATTGATAATGTTGAAGAATGGAAAAAATGGTACACAAAACACCACCCCGAGTCCATTGAAACGCAACTGATAAAATTTATGATAAATTTCAGAATTATATTGAGGCAATTCATAAGATAGATCGCGATCTGATTCGCAAATGGGTAATTGATCTCGTGATTTATAAATCATACAAAGGAGTGAAATACCACGAAATTGCAATTAGAAAAGCTGCTGACTTTTGCAAAATGAAATATAGACTTGCATCTCCAGATGAAGAAAGCAAGGGAATTGATGGATTTATTGGTGATACTGCTATACAAGTGAAAAAGAGGAATGGCGAGCCTTATCACGTTCTCATGGGCATCATCCTGCCCACTCACACGCTTATATCTTACAAAGAAGAAACTGACGGTTCAATTTCAATTACATTTGATGAATCAAGGATACTTGACGCATCGTGCTGACCACTGCTATATTGGGCGATAAATCCTGTTTGTGACTGCAGAATGTTACATAGAGTGCGCATTTTAATATCCTCTTCTACTTGTGTTATGACTGGAAAGTCATGGAATTTATTGTAATATCGGGGCGGCTTATAATAATTCTCAATAAACTCTCTGTGGCGGCTAAGCCTCTGGTCCGTGATCGTACGAAATTTTGAAATTGGTAGTGTTGTGATACGCTCGTTGATTGTTTCTTCCAAACTTGTACTAATCTCAATTCCAATACTGTTTCTCTCACATGCAATCGCCGCTAAGGTTGTGGTACCTGTACCAAGAAACGGATCTAATACCATATCTCCCTTAACAGAAAACATATTGATCAATCTATATGGAATCTCAAAGGGGAATGAAGCACTACGGTCACGAGATTTACCATTATTTAGCTTCTGAGAGACTCCCCGTAAGTTCCATAAATCGCTAAACCACGCATTTCTCTCCTCCCAAAAGAACGAACTTTCGCGCCGATTCATTTTATCTGCCATGGAAGTGAAGGACCGTTTCCTGTTCTTACGAAAAATTAAAATCCACTCATGCTCTAAGGTAACGTAAGCCCCAGGAGGCATCATCCCAGATCCCATGAACTTGTTTGGTGCGTTGGTCACCTTGCGCCATAATATATTGGGCAGATTCACATGTCCAAGATTTAAAAATTTTTCAATTACTTTGTGATGATTAGGGTACAGGCAAAAATTTTGGTTAATGGTTCTGGTTGCATCCCCCATGTTGATACAACTGATTCCGCCAGGCACGAGCACTCGATCTACCTCTTTCCACACCTTACTAAGTTCGTTATGCATCAGATCAAAAGCCAGCTGACCATTACCGCTGATAAGGTGCTTGCTAATTTTAGGGTTTTGCTCACAAAAAATTTCATCCCACATCTGAATCATAGGGTAAGGCGGTGATGTCACGACTAAATGTATAGATTCAGAACTGACGTTCTGCATTGAATTGGCATTACAGAACTCTACTTGATGGGATGTGGTCTGCATTCAGGAATAGACTAATTGCTCCGAAAAATAAAGCCTTATGAAAAATTTGGGAATTATATACGCAATACGCAAACCAGCTATTCATTTGACAGGTTCTCGGAGTTCCTAACGGAAATGCTCCTCACCGTCCATTCAACACAGCTAGTTTGTGCGGTAGACATCGCCATCCCGAACATCACGCAGAATATACGAGTTTTCAGGATAAAACAACCCATGCGTAATCATCTATATAGTTCTCAAAATTTTTTAACAGGCACAAGCCCGTTGAGTTTTTGACGATATTTGGATCGTGTTGTTCCACCAAAGCAATTCAATCTGGATTCCAGACTGAACCTATCCATCTCCTCTAATCTCTCCTTATCTTTATTGTACTCGTTACAGAAAAGGTTTTATACGCACTCAACATAAACTGTATTGAGGTTTCTTTTAACGCGCATAGAAGTGCGATCTTAAATCATATATACTATCGGAAGCGAACTTTCAAAGATTCGTGTGTTTTTCTCTGATTTCAGAAGATAAATCTTGGAAAGATAATCAAGATGGATTCATTTCTTTGTCCTGAGGAGAGATTATAAGCTCCAGGCATTCGCAGGTTGGAGGCTAAGTTGGTATTACTACACAGGATGTCCGAGCGGATCGATTTAGAAGATCAAAAAAACCCGAGACAAGGACTGGTCGCAGAGGACGATTACTTTAGACACTGCAAGGTAGCATAAGTCGTCCAAGGATAACCCACCATTAATATTTTATTGACGGGCGGCCTCTACAATGCCGCTTATGCATCCAGACTTATTGGTCAAGAGTGTCTGCGTGAGGGATGTGAAGACATGCTCAACAAACGCATCTGGCTCCAAAACTCCCCCCGCCCAATCAGGATCTAAGCCACTCGTTGGCTTAGACGCAATGATTTGTTGACGAGACAAGCCCTGATCTATCAATGACGCAATCGCATCGCGAATGGTTGCCAACATGTCTCTAGAAGCTTGAAGCTCACGCTTGTCTGAAAGGGATCCATGCCCTGGAATGATCTTAGTGCTTTCATCTGAACGGGAGATCACCTCGTCTGCAACAGCAATCATTCCATCAATTGATCCCCCCGTCTCTACATCAATAAGTGGATACATTCCATTGAAATACGTATCACCCATCTGAATCACATTTCCATGTAAAAAATGGACAATGGCATCCCCATCTGTATGAGCATTCGCGGCATGGAAGATCTCTATGATCTCGCCATTGAGATAAAAAGAAACTTTGTCTGAAAAGGTTGACCTCGGTAGTGCCTCCAATGGAGAAGCAGGCACCCTTACCCCCAACGACTCCAGAACCTGATCCATCCCGAGCCGGTGCCGCACATTTTCGTGCGCCACAATGGTAGCCCCCTTCTTGGTCAGATTCGCATTACCGCCAACATGATCCGCATGCCAGTGGGTATTGAGGACATACTCAACCAGATGATCTGTGCGAGTCGCAATTGCAGATAGAATTTTATCAGTCAGTGGGGCAAACTGATTATCCACCATGAATGTAGCATCCTCTCCATACGATACCCCAATATTGCCCCCTTCACCAGTGAGCATCAAAATGCCCGAAGCGACATCGTGAATTTCAATCTCAATCGCATCAAACTGCTCCTGAGAAAATCCACCCGTCAGAAAATTTTTCAAAGACATTAGTCACACACGAATGTCATTGCTAATCTTCATCCTCAGAGCGCTCGCCAAGCTCCCTATCCAGAAGAAAGAGCGCAGCACCCGATTCACCAACTAGACGCAGATTATCTACAATTTCTCTGGCCGACTCCTCTTCCTCTAACTGCTCATCTATGAACCAGTGGAGCAAGGTCTGAGAGCCATAATCATTATCCTCAAGTGCCAAACCATATAACTCATTGATCCGAGAGGTAATGTATTGCTCATGCTCCAGAACTTTGGAAAAAATCTCCAAGATCGTCTGCCCAGACTTAATCTCTGGCTTCTCAAGTGCATCTAATTCTACCTTAGCATCACGCTGAAGAAGAAAGTCATATAACTTTAACCCATGTACTAGCTCTTCCTCCCACTGAATTCGTAGCCAATGTGCAAATCCTTTGAGACTCCTATCTTCCATCTCAGCAGACAAAGCTAAGTACAAATAAGCAGAGTCCAATTCTGCCTTGATTTGTTGATTTAATGCAACCTGCATTCTGTCAGATAATCCTTTTCCAGCCATGTGTACAAGAAAGTTTTGTGAATGATAGTGATACGATCTAAACATCTCGCTGTTGCGTAAACTTTATGATAAATACATTGTTACATAAATCCACGTCTTTTTACCTCTTTGATCTGAGGCTACGACTCACTAACCCCTATCAGTAGATGTCTACAGCCGGCCATATTCTTTGGGCAGATGATGAAATTGATCTGCTACGCTCTCATGTACTGTTTCTTGAAAATCGTGGATACCAAGTGACATGTGTGTCCAATGGATCCGATGCCGTTGATGTCGTGACCGTCAACGATCGTGTGGATGTCGTTCTATTGGACGAAAACATGCCTGGGATGGGAGGGCTAGAAACTCTCAAGTCTATCAAGAAAAAACGTCCAGATCTTCCAGTGATTATGGTCACCAAAAGTGAAGAAGAACATCTCATGGATGAAGCACTAGGGGGGCAAATCAGCGATTATCTAACAAAACCCGTGAATCCAAGTCAAATTCTTCTGACATGTAAGCGCCTCCTTGAACGCATTGAGATCCGTAACGCGCGTGTATCACAAGACTACATGCACCGTTTCAATTCAATCTCTGCAACACTCAATCATTGCACAGACATTGACGAGTGGATCAATCTATATCAGGAGCTTGTTCAATACGACCGTGAGTTGGAAAATGACGAAGGTGCTCGTCAAATTTTAGTTGATCAGTATAAAGATGCGAACCGCCTCTTTGGACGATTCATTGAAAATGAATACCCCAACTGGATTGAAGCATACCAATCTGCTTCCGTCGCAAGACGTCCGATCTTATCTCATGAAGTGATCCCCCATTGGGTCATTCCTTTACTCACCGAGAATCACCCCCTGATCTTCTTTGTCATTGACTGCATGCGCTATGATCAATGGTTAGAGTTTGAATCTCTTCTTTTACCATTATTTTCGATCCAAACAGATTTCTCACTAGGCATTTTGCCAACGGCGACAACCTATGCACGAAACGCTATCTTCAGCGGCCTCTTACCCGATGAAATTGCCAGATATCACCCCACTTTATGGCAAGGTGAAAATGGAGATGAACACAGTCGAAACCGACATGAAGAACCTCTGCTCAAAGCCTGTCTCAAGCGGTTCAAGTCTGATCATTTCTCTATGCGGTATTCAAAGTTGATTGGAAAAGATGACGGGCGGACATTCGCTCAAGATGTCAATCATTATTTACAGGCAGACTTGAATGCCATTGTCATCAATTTCGTTGACATTCTCGCCCATAGCAGAGCAGATTCGGATGTCATCCGCGAACTCGCCCCTGATGAGCAAGCCTATCGAGCATTGACCAGAACATGGTTCAAGCATTCATGGTTGTATCACTCCTTTCAGACACTGTCAAAAAAAGATTGTACAATTATCATCACGACTGATCACGGAGCGATTCGGAGTTTACATGGTGCGAAAGTGCGGGGCGATCGAAACACTTCCACAGCCCTGCGTTATAAATTTGGGCGTGACATCTCAGCAGACTCTCGTCATGCAATCATCGTTCAAGATCCAAAAGCGTATGGCTTGCCCTTGACCAACTCAAGCGACAATTACATCATTGCAAAGGAAGATTATTATTTCGTCTATCCGACAAACTATAACCACTATAGGAATCGTTTCAATGACACAATGCAACACGGGGGCGCATCCATGGAAGAAATGATCTTGCCAGTCGTTATTATGCGCCCAAGAAACCCCTGATGCCACGACATTACACTGACCAGCTACTGAATCTACCCCGCTATTCAGAGCTTGGCCATGCAGCTATCAAGCCTGGAGTACACGGGGTTTCACGCCTCTTACACGCGATGGGAAATCCCCATCATCATTTCGTCAGCGTCCATATTGCTGGCACCAATGGGAAAGGATCAGTTGCCAGTATGATTGCGGCCATCGGCCAAGTGGCGGGATACCAGACTGGACTCTACACATCTCCACATCTGAAGCATCTGTCTGAACGTATCCGACTCAATGGGGTCCCCGTGCCCGACGCGTGGATGGAGCAGGCACTTGACCGCTTTACACCGCTATTTTCGTCCTTCCAACCAAGCTTCTTTGAGGTTATGACGGCCCTTAGCTTCTTGTACTTTGCGGAATCTTCCGTAGACTTTGCAGTCGTTGAAACTGGATTAGGAGGTCGGCTAGATGCGACTAATATTTTGAATCCGATTCTATCAGTGATCACAAAAATTGATCTGGATCATACCCAAACCCTCGGTAATACCCTCACGGCGATTACCCATGAAAAGGCAGGGATTATCAAAAAAAATACCCCCGTCATTGCTGCAACTGGATATGCCTTCACACAAAAGATTGCGCATCATGTCGCGCGTCATGTAGGCGCTCCGTGGATTGAACTCGGCCATATACATAATGGACACCTTTACACGCCCAACCATGTGTATGAACTGACAGAGGGGGAGCACCCTAATGGTGCCCATCAGGCTGAAAATGCTCTCTTAGCGATTCAAAGCTCGGAGATCCTCTTTCCTGAAATCCTAGACGATCCAGACCTCGTCTATCGTGGTTTATCCAGAATTCGTGAGTTGACTGGACTCAGAGCTCGACTTGAAACTCTCAGTCAATTTCCGCTGACGATTCTGGATGTCGCCCACAATCCTGCAGGAATCTCTGCTGCTCTAAATTACGTGTCTCAAGGCGGTGTCGTGTATCTATTACTGTCACTGATGAAGGATAAAGATCTCGTCGGTGTCGCACAGGCGCTGTCTAAGCATCCATCATTAAAAATATATTTGTGCGAACTTGAACAGCATCGCGCCTATTCAACAACCGAAATTACTGAGACATTTTATCTGAATGCTGTGAATGTCGCAGCGTGTGGATCTGTTGCTAAGATGTGGAATCTGGCCAGAACGCAGGCATCAAAAAGTGACACTATTTTGATTTGTGGATCACACTTTCTTGCAGAAGCGTTTCTTAAGGTCTATTCCTAATTTTGTTTTTTTTCATTGATTTTCTTAACTTTGTATTATTCGGGGTAACCAAATACGTCATTGAGTCGTATCAGTTACCCAACCCAGTTCAGAATAACTCTATTCATAGACAGTCACTTACCTTTCTGTCTCTCTATTCTACACACTCTCTGAATCCATAGTGCTTCCAGCTACGCGGACACTCTACCATCATCCATACCTGCTGATTCCTTTCTCGCAGGGCACATATAAACGATTAGATGAATCAACTTGAACTTAAGACCAAAAAACTACCAGAATTAAAGGAAATTGCTCAGAGGACCGGTGCTGTTGGATGGAAATCTCTTCGAAAACAGGAACTGATTAACTTCATCTTAGAGCAACATACTAAAAACTCTGATAATGGGACTCCACCAACCAATCATTCTCATAGCCAACTAGAGTCTAAAACTCAAGATCTGAATTCTACGCCCGTCAACCAATCTACTCCTCCCACTCATTCCCCTAAACCTAATACTCAACATGCTTCATCTAAATCTTCACCACCGCATTCTTTTCGTGATCCCCAACCAAAGATGAGAAATCAAAATACAGTCAGTCATATTGGACCTCGCACACATTCCAGCCCTTCCCATTCAGAAAAAATGACATCTGCTCCGCACCATGAATCCGATGGCCGGCCTCCAAGAGGACCCCACAGGTCTAAAAAACATGGACCCCATAGACGAGGCCGAAGAGACGGCCGAGCATCTTCTAAAGATGACCGACGTCGAAATCATGACCCAAAGTTGCCTTATGTTGGGCAGATTGATCCACGCAATATTGATCCTAGCACCATGATCAATAAGGTTGGTGTGCTGGAGATTCTTCCCGATGGATATGGCTTTCTGCGCTCACCGAACTTTAATTATCTACCTAGCCCAGAAGATATTTATGTATCTCCCAGTCAGATCAAGCGATTCAGTCTGCGGATCGGTGATACCGTTGACGGCGACATTCGTCCACCAAAAGATGGCGAACGTTACTTCGCTCTGATTCATGTAAAGAAAATTAATGGGCTTGAGCCAAGTGCGATGGCCGAGCGCCAGAACTTTGACTATCTGACTCCTCTCTACCCCGATGATCTGCTTCGCCTTGAAACCCGAGCGCGAGACATGTCCATGCGTGTTCTTGACCTTTTTGCTCCTATCGGCAAAGGACAACGAGGGCTTATTGTTGCCCAACCAAAAACTGGTAAAACCATTCTGCTGCAGAAAGTTGCCAATGCCATCAGCGCCAATCACCCCGAGGCGCATTTGATCATCCTACTGGTAGATGAACGCCCAGAAGAAGTGACTGACATGGAGCGGCATGTCAAAGGGGAGGTTGTCGCCTCTACATTTGATCAGGAGCCGTCTCGCCATGTTGAGGTCGCCAACATTGTTCTAGAAAAAGCCAAGCGGCTCGTTGAAACAAAACAAGATGTGGTGATTCTTCTGGATTCCATCACTCGCTTGGCCCGGGCCCATAATTCTGTTTGCCCTGACTCTGGACGTACGATCTCTGGCGGATTGGATGCAACCGCTCTTCGAGGACCAAAACGCTTTTTTGGTGCTGCCCGAAACGTTGAAGAGGGCGGCTCACTGACCATTATTGGAACTGCATTGATTGATACAGGAAGCCGCATGGATGAGGTGATCTTTGAAGAATTTAAAGGAACTGGAAACATGGAGTTAGTCCTCAATAGAGACATGGCTGATCGCCGCATTTTTCCGGCCATCAATGTCGTAATGAGTGGAACCCGACGTGAAGAACTCCTGATCAATGAGGCTCGACTAGCACGCATCTGGATTCTAAGAAACCTTCTTGCAGATATGGACCCAATCCAAGCGATGAACTTTCTCCTTGATCGCATGCGCTCAACCAAAAGCAATGATGAATTTTTGGTCACCATGAACTCCTAGCCGCTAAGTATCTGACCGGCCTCGCTCTCCATTATGTCTTGCACTCCTGTTATCCCCTTGGTCCTGTTTGATATGGATGGAGTCTTGGTGGATGTATCAGGATCCTATCGTAGAGCCATTGAAGAAACCGTCTACTTCTTCACAGGCTGTAAAGTAGACCCTGTAACAATTCAGCGCTATAAAGACCGAGGTGGATTCAATGATGATTGGACCCTGACCCACGAAATCATAGCAGATTATGGAATGGAAGTGACCAGAAACCGGATCATACATGAGTTTCAGCGCCGCTACCGCGGCGAGGATTGGGATGGCTTCATTGTGGAGGAGTGCCCACTTGTGAAAACCGAGATGCTAGATGCATTAAGAGATCATGGACATATTCTTGGCATTGTCACTGGTCGACCGAGGGCCGAAGCTCATTGGGCGCTTGATCGATTTGGATGGCGAAATTTTTTTTCCTTATTGGTTCCAAGAGAGAAACAGGACGACCGAACGAAGCCTGATCCGTATCCTTTACTCTATGCATTAGGAATTCTCAATGCAGCCGGCTTATCTATTCAACCCCAAGAATCTGTTTATATCGGCGACTCTGTTGATGATATGAAAGCTGCACGCGCTGCCAATATGCATGCCATCGGCTTTATTCCGCCTTATTTAGATTCTGAATCTCACGGAAAACTGTTGTGTGATCAAGGGGCACACTTGATTGTCACTGATCCAGAAACTCTTCCTCCATTAATCGCCGACCCCAGTCAATGGTAAACAGTCTTTGAATCTGGATGTAAGATGAGGGAATCAAGAAAAAGGCATCGCAGCACTTGGGCCGTTCTGCGATGCCCTGCTCCCACTCAACGGAGACTCTTATTTACTACGAACCTTCTCGTCTAAAGGTTACACTCGCTGAATCTATGGGCCATCGGCGATTATCTCCATGATTCGTCTGCCATTTATCGTTGCCCGCGGATTTGTCGCTGCTGAAACGTTAACTGCAACTCTCCCTGTAGTTCAAAGGCTTACAGATAAAGGGATGCTTACGACGGTTGATCTTTTGGGAGAGCATGTCACCTCTAAGTCGCTTGCCCTGCGGGCAACAGATGCCTATATTCAGTTATTACACGCGCTCTCTGCACATCCTGGCGGCTTGGAGCGTAATATCTCCATCAAACTCTCTATGATCGGGCAGATCATTGACGAAGACTTCTGTCATAATAATCTTTGTCAATTACTAGACGAGGCGCGAAACTTAAATGCGTTCGTTCGCCTAGATATGGAGGGATCCTCAATCTTGGACTCAACCCTTCGTATTTTTGAAGCCTCGTTTTCTGAGTATCCCGACAATGTCGGACCCGTGCTACAAGCATACCTAAAACGTACCCCCCAAGATGTGGAACGCATGTGTGCACTGGGCACGCGGGTTCGTCTGTGCAAAGGCGCTTATCGGGAGTCATCCAAAATTGCACTTCAACGAATGCCAAATATCCGTGCGCAGTTTGTGTCCTGCATGAAAATATTACTACAACACGGCAACTACCCTGCAATCGCGACGCATGATGATGCGTTAATCCAAGCAACGATGTTATTCGCCCAACAGCAACACATTGATTCATCCAAGTTTGAATTTCAAATGCTGTACGGGTTACGCCAGAAGACTCAGGAGTCCATCGTATCAAGAGGGTACAATATGCGCGTTTATATCCCTTATGGCCACATGTGGCTCCCCTATTATATCCGAAGATTGCGGGAGCGACCTGAAAATGTGTCGTTTCTGCTCCGCAACATCCTACGAGGCTGATGCCAAAAAACGTTCTGCATCAATCGCCGCCATACATCCTGTTCCAGCGGCCGTAATCGCTTGCCTGTAGACATGATCCTGCGCGTCCCCACAGGCAAAGACACCAGAAATATTTGTCTTGGTTGATCCTGGCATCGTGTGAATGTATCCTAAATCGTCCATATCTAACCAAGATGAAAAAAGAGCTGTATTCGGAGTGTGCCCGATGGCAACAAAGAATCCTCCAACCTCCAGATCTGATTCACTGGAATCCAACACATTTTTTAAGCGAACCCCAGTTACCTCATCTAAACCATGCACATCCATCACAACCGTATTCCAAATAATCTCAATTTTAGGATGATTCATCACGCGCTGTTGCATGATCTTTGAAGCGCGAAGAGCGTCGCGGCGATGGATGAGCCAGACTTTGGAAGCAAATCGAGTCAAAAATAAGGATTCTTCCATTGCCGTATCCCCACCCCCAACAATGGCTAAGTCCATATCACGGAAAAAGGCACCATCACAGGTCGCGCATGCAGAAACCCCCCGCCCCAGTAATCGCTTCTCATTTTCAAGACCTAAATAACGAGCGGATGCCCCCGTAGCAACGATCACTGTATCTGTGGATAGCTCTTTATCGTGATCAATCACCAGCTTAAACGGGCGGCTGGATAAATCTAGATCCGTCACTGTGCCAAAACGCGTCTGCGCCCCAAAACGAACGGCCTGTGCCTTAAAATCCTCCATCATTGCAGGCCCTAAGACACCATGGACATATCCAGGGTAATTTTCAACATCCGTTGTAGTGGTTAATTGCCCTCCAGGCTCAAGGCCTTCATAAACAACTGGCGATAGGTTCGCGCGGGCTGCATAGAGCGCAGCCGTATATCCTGCGGGGCCAGAGCCAATGATGACGACCCGATGACGCTCACCTAGGGGCGTGTGAGATGAATGGGCTATTTCAGACATTTCACCTCATCAAAATGGGCGTATCTGATTCTGCGGATCTAACCATAAGCGCCACCTACATGCTTATGCAACACGGCCAACCAGCGAATCCAATTTCTTTTGATATTCGCGCTTATTGGCAGCACCGATCATCTGATCTCGCACTTGTCCGTCTACGAAAAACAACAAGGTAGGAATAGAGCGTACATTGTATTTCATTGCGGTTTCAGGATTATTATCCACATCAACCTTTCCGATTTTCGCTTTACCAGAATACTCTGTGGCTAACTCTGAGATGATTGGTGCGATTGCCCTGCAAGGGCCACACCATTCGGCCCAGAAATCAACCAGAACAGGGAGGTTGGAGTCCAAGACTTCAGACTGAAAATTAGCGTCGGTAAGTTCAATTGCTGCCATGGTAGATAGAGGATATATGATGAATGTAACAAAATACTTATACGCGTGAATCGCGAACAAGTTAAGTGACTGCTGAATGCGCCATAGATCTGGAGAGGCTCTCAAAATATTCTATCCTCATATCATCTGAGGTGCAACAGATCTCGTGCTGCTCATTAATGCTCAACAATAACATTGGCTTTTTGATGACTCGGCCAATTGAGGTGAGTTGTACTTCAGGAAAATTGATGAGTACCGATCTGATTTGCTCAGTCTCCGACTCGCTAACAGATAGTATAATTCGAGATTGGGCTTCGCCAAACAGTAGCGCATCAATCCGATCTCCGCTTTTTAAAGCCACATTAATATCCGCACCCATCCCATCGGAAAACAAGATGCTCTCCGCCAAAGCAATCAACAATCCGCCATCAGATACATCATGGGCACTTCCAATGATCCCTGTATGGATTAGTGCAGATGCAGCCCTTTGAACTTCATACTCTTCTGCAAGATCTAAATAGGGAGCATCCCCGCAAATCAGTTCATGATTGTGAGCCAAAAACTCAGTCCCGCCAAGATCTTCTTGCTGTGCACGAAATGCCCATGATGCGGGAGATAGCAAATAAATCACATCCCCTGTCCGACGAAACCCAATTTGCGTTGCATGAGTCGCAACATCCTCTACCAAGCCCAGCATCCCGATGGTTGGGGTCGGGAACACAGCCCCCTCTGGATTTTCATTGTAAAATGAGACATTCCCTCCAGTTACAGGGGTATTGAGTACATTACAGGCATCACTCATTCCTCCCACAGCTTCTTTAAATGTCCAATAGACTTCTGGCTTGTAGGGGTTTCCAAAATTAAGGCAATTAGTAATCGCTAGTGGAGTTGCCCCAGCGCAGACAACATTGCGTGCTGCCTCAGCAACTGCAATCTGTCCGCCTTTGCGTGGATTTAGATACACATAGCGTCCATTACAATCAGTTTTGACTGCTAGGCCTTTATTTGAATTCTTAATCCGAATGACAGCTGCATCACTTGGCCCAGGCCCGGCCACCGTACCGGTGCGCACCATTGTATCGTACTGCTCATAGACCCAGTGTTTGGAAGCAATATTGGGAGATGATAATAATTTCATCAACGCCTGATTGACCTCATTAGGCTTGAGATCATCTATTTCTGGAATATTTGCTGATGGATCAAGGTATTTTGGACGAGTCGCTTCTCGATGATAAACGGGGGCTCCACCTCCAAGAACTAAATGATCCGCATCCACATCGGCGACCAGTTTGCCCTGATAGTGCACTTGAACACGCCCAGTATCGGTCACTTCGCCGATACATACCGCATGTAGATCCCACTTCTCAAAGATCTCTTTGAGTTGGTCTTCTTTATCGGGAACACACACTAGGAGCATCCGCTCTTGGCTTTCGGAAAGCATGATTTCGTAGGCCGTCATATTTGGTTCTCGAACGGGGACATGATCTAGATTGAGTCGCATACCAGATTGCCCTTTTGCGCTCATTTCACAGGAGGAGCATGTAATTCCCGCTGCCCCCATATCTTGAATTCCAACCACCACATTGGCCGCGATTGCTTCAAGGGTTGCTTCAAGGAGTAATTTTTCAGTGAAGGGATCTCCTACCTGGACGCTAGGACGGTTTTGTTCACTCTCATCTGTGATTTCCTCTGATGCAAATGTTGCACCATGAATCCCATCTCTGCCGGTTGATGAGCCCACAATAAAGACCTTATTGCCGACTCCTTTTGCTATTGCAGAAGCGGTCGCATCCGTCTTTACAATTCCCACACTCATGGCGTTTACCAGTGGGTTCCCTTCGTAGGCGGGATCAAAATAGACCTCTCCTGCAACCGTGGGGACACCAAATGAATTGCCGTAATCGCCAATCCCTCTGACCACGCCATCAAAGAGATATCGGACTCTACTGTTTTCAAGTGACCCAAATCGAAGAGAGTTCAAAGCGCAGATTGGGCGGGCTCCCATGGTAAATATATCACGATGGATTCCACCAACGCCTGTTGCAGCGCCTTGATAGGGTTCAACCGCAGAGGGATGGTTGTGGCTCTCAATCTTGAATGCAACGGCTAGGCCATCGCCAATATCTACAAGTCCTGCATTCTCATCACCAGCGCTGACTAGTAAAGCGTCCCCCTCTCGTGGGAGCGTTTTGAGAATTGCAATAGAGTTCTTGTATGAGCAGTGCTCACTCCACATGACGGAATAAATTCCGAGTTCTGTCATCGTTGGGGTCCTTCCCAACCGTTTGAGTATCCACTCATACTCCTGCTCAGTGAGTCCATGCTCAAGAGCAAGTTTTTCATCTACAAGTACTTGAGAGTTCATCAAAATATTATCAGAGAAACTCTTGCATCTCTAAAAGAGAAAACGTCTCCACTCGCGAATTTATCAATGGCGGAGTCAAGCACATACTTCGCATGGATGTCATCACATCTGAAGATATTATTAAAGGGTTATCGGCAATACACTGGCGGTGATCCAGAAATCCTTGTCGTACTTTCTGCCTTCGATGCTGGGGATATATACTTTGTTAATCGTATTAATATAGCTTTTGATATCCTTTTTTAGGTCATTCATCATCTGTGTCAACTACCTCCGCATGACTTGCAATAATGAGGGCCAACAGGTCTTCGTCGTCTGAGGTAATTGTATCTTGATCCACAGCGACTCTCATCTTGATATGTATTTGTCTTTTCCACTCAACTTATATGCCTCAATTTTTCGCCAGAACATTTTAGTTCCTGTCCCAGCTTCCCCGCACCAGTATAGCAGAGAATTCCATATCCGCGTTCAATCCAATTCAAAATTGGATGAGGTTTACGAGGTACATTTACTGAATTTGTGTCAATGATCGTCAGCGTACACATATTATTACTCTACTCCTAAAAAATCATCCGTTTCTTGATTAAAAAGTTCCCTATACTCATCCAACATATTGCCATCTTCATCAAATCTAAACTCATGAATTGAAACAGATACTCCAGTTTTCTCTCGCCATAAAAGTCCAATATCTCTGGCATCTACCCACTGTTTACGTATACAGATAGACAATCGGTTAATGATGAAATCCGAGTGTGATTCTACGATGAATTGATGTGCAGAGTTAGCCATGAGCTGAGCCAGATTAGCTTGTGTCAGTGGGTGCAGATGAGCTTCGGGCTGCTGGAGCAATACGGACTGTGGTGGAGACTTGAGAAGTGTTCTGAGAGTTAGTATCATTGCGTGAATACTAAGACCGACATCCGAAATATTGAAAAACTGGTTGTTAAATCCGACTCCAGCTCGAAGGATTTGTCTTGAACTCTATGAACTCGGATCTGATCAAACAGTGCCAGTTGTTGTCCAACCTCTGAGAGTTCTATTGGACAATCTTGATTTGCTCCGAATTTTCGCTGTTGCGGATATAAGTATGGGCTTACATTGGCAATACATATCGGGCGACGGGGTAATTTTCGTGAAAGGTCATTTAAATACTTGTTGAATTTTATCTCATGAGCAGAGTCACTATGTCCATTATCTTGAATCTGCTGCACAGACTCTTTGTGTGGAAAATCTCCATGTCTCACTGCAGATGATAACCATTGATATATATGAGAATAACTGATATCCTCGGTGAAAACTTCAACATTGAGTCCAGGGGGCTTGAGAGTAAACGTACCATCTGATCCGTTTTGAGGAATTGTTAATTGCTCTAGACCATCTGGCTTCACCTTAACCGTTTCCTCAAATAATTTCCCTTCTCTCTGCTCGAATTGAAAATCATACTTAATGTTGTTTACACTTCCTCCGAGTGAAAACGATTGATGATTCATTCGGAGGATGTTACCAAAATTACCCATCCGAAATGGATAGATATTGAATGGATCATAGTCCAAGGCATTCTGATTTGAGACCGACCTTGTCAATGCACTACAACATCCTAGTAGAGTGGTCTTACCGGTACTGTTTTCCCCAGTGACTATTGTAATTCGTGGCAACTCTACTGAGTGCTCTGATTCAAAGCATCTTATATTGGTGAGGCTTATTCTATCAAGCGAATTCATGATTGAGAATCAAAAGTCATTGATCTGGGCATTATTCTAAGTTGGACAACCTCAAAATAAACGCTTAGAAACCAAGACCAATTCAACGGAAAGGATCTTGATTTTGTTCAGAATACCTATCCACTCAGCGATCTAAAACGTACGCGCATGACTCAATGATTGTAGACAAAATTAATGCAAGAATCATGTGTACTGATGTTGATTAGGCCCGCACATGTTAACACATGTCAAATCTTGATGGCTTATAAATAGCATTCAGAGCCATATTCAATTCTCTGCGTGCTAATGCAAGGTGGCTATTGAAGCGATGTTAGTGTATAGAACAATTAGGGAATTATATACGTGAGTGCCACCGATTAGGCAGCCACCTTTTGCGTATCCATTTCACGGCTCATAGGAGTCTCTAACGAGAACGCTCCTCCACGTGCAGACGCCCCAATCCCGGAGGCCTGTAATACATTCGCAGATGCATTGATATCTGCGTGATCCGCATGGCCACATGCCATACACTTAAATCCACTTTGCGTCTTACGGTTATTTTTATCTGTATGTCCACACTGATTACAGCGTTGACTGGTATACCTCGGATCTACAAGAATCACGTTGCCAAACTTGTAATCGCAATAGGAATTAAACCGCCTCCATCCAGCGTTGAGAATGACGCGGTTCAACCCTGCTTTTGCCTTCACATTGGTTCCAGGGCTCTCAACCGTGCCCTTGGCAGACTTGGACATGTTCTTGATCTTCAAGTCTTCACGTTTCAACGTATGGGCCTTATTGGACAATCTACGGCTATGTTGATGTGCCGCATTCTTCCTCGCGTTGCGCTGCTGGCGCTTCAATTTGGAAATCTTCTTCTGGGTATCCTTGGATCGCCCCGATTCTTTCTTCTGTCGGGCTAACTTTCTTTGCCACCGACGAATCTTAATCTCTTTATCCGTTAAGTCAGGGAGCGGTAACATGCCCTGTTCGCCATCCGTTGAGGAATAAGAAATGTTATAGGTATTCACGTCAATGCCAATCTCTTTGCCATCATCTACGTGCTCGGGTAGATTGTTGACCTTGTAAATTACGCTCATCTTCCAGTACCGCCCGTCTTTCTTCACGGTGACTTCAATCGGCTCACCGTCTGGATAAGGATTACCTCCTTTCCTACGAAACTTCATCCAGCCAATCTTCTGGATATGGACATCATTCCCTCGGATCTTAAACAATCCTTTGGTCGCCGTAAATGAATTGTGTTGATACCGATTATGGAACGTAGGATGATCACGTAATCCCTTGAAGAAAGCCTGCCACGCCTCTGCCTGATGCTTTAAGGTGTTTCGTACAATATTGGACGAGTATTGATTCAACCAAGAAATGGTGGGGCGAAAAGAAGTGTATCTCCTACTTAATGACGGCCAGGTCAATTCTGGATTATCCTTATGTTCGTCTTTATAGTCCCTGTTGATTTGGTCAAGAAACGTATTCCATACAAACCTACATGCTCCACAAAGCCCTGACAAGAGATGGGCTTTCCACTGCGTGCCGGGTAATAGACGATACTCTATTCCACGATAGGAACAGTTTGAACCCGAAGGGTTAGAAGCCTTTTGAACAGGCATGATATCAAGGTTACGTTGATGTTATGGTAAGCAATAGGGTAGACTGCGTATCTATCCTATTGTGTCTGTTAAACTTTGCCAAAGTAGAATGGTTCCATTCTTTGGGTACTCACGTATATAATTCCCAACAATTAACTTCCAGTGCAGTAGCAAGAAATGAGATATTTATAATCTACCGACAATCATCCTAATATGAGCAAAATTAATATTCAACGAGCCATCCAGAATATCGGAGGTCATACTGAACCATATACTGCCCTTGTTGAACTCATTATCAACTCTGTTGAGTCTATTGAGGAAGCAGGCCAACAAAACGGATGCGTTACGATCAGCGTTTTACGCAATAAACAAATCACAATTGATCAAAGTCTTCACGATGTAATCGGATTTGAAGTTGAGGATAATGGGATTGGATTTACAGAAGAACACCTTGACTCATTTGATACGCTATACACAGACCTGAAGATTCATCAGGGAGGCAAGGGATTTGGACGATTCGTATGCTTCAAGCACTTTAAGGATTTTATTGTCGAGAGTGTGTATGAAAATGAAAACCAGTTCTTCTTTCAGAACTTTAAGATGGGAGCACACCATGAAATCATCCAGAATCTTGAACAAGGGCCTAGTCCAAAAACGGAAACTGGAACTAGAGTAACAATTAGGAATCTTCGTAACGGCATTTTCCCCGATAAAAAGCTTGATACAATCGCTAAAGTACTTCTCCGCCGTATCCTCCCATTCTTTATCACTGATCAAGATGCATTTCCAAAGATAGTAATTCGCGAACATCATCAACAGTTACATGACACAGAACCATCAATCTGCCTGAATAGGTTTGTTGAAAACCAACTTGGGCATTTCATAGAAAAGATTGAGCCCGTGAGCAATAGTTTTTCATTTCCCCCAAGTAACGGTGATCAATTCTCTGTTCATATCTTTAAGATGTATACCCCGAGAAATCTGACAAATCGTATCAGCATGGTTGCCCATAAGCGTGAGGTATTGCGCACGCAGTTATCCGATCACATTCCAGAGTTTGAGGATGCTTTTGATGAAGAGGATGAACACGGAAGTTCACGTAAGTATATTGTCAATGCTTACGTATGTGGCGACTACCTTGATACGAATGTCTCGGTGGAGCGAGGGGGATTTAAGTTTAAGAAAAATCCAGATATAGAATTTCCTATTGGACAGACTCAAATTGAAGAAACGGCCGCTGATATCGTGAAGAAGTCCCTTGGATCAGATATTACGACCCGGCAAGATCAAAGAAAAAAGATCATCCAAGATTATGTTGATCAGAAAGCCCCTTGGTTTAAACGAACTCTGTCCAGCGCAGACATATCCAAGCTACCTTGTAGACCCACCGAAGAGCAAATTGATTTGCATCTCCATGCAGAGAATTTTCGCAATGACTCTGACCTTAAGACTCGTATTAACAAATTAATGTCTTCAAATGTATCACATGTAGACGATCAGAGTTTCGTAAACATCATTGAAGAACTTTCCGATTCAAGTAAGGAGAAACTTGCAGAATATGTTGTGTTCCGAAAATTTATCCTTGATCTGTTCAAACGAAACCTTGAATATACAGAAACTGGAAAATACTCTTATGAAGAGTCTCTGCATGACATAATATTCCGTCGTAAGGAGGACTCAAATTCAGTTTATTATGAAGATCATAATTTATGGTTGATTGATGAGCGTTTGAATTTTACTCAATACGTCGCGTCTGACAAAGAGCTTGGTAACCGAAATAAAAAACGTCCAGATCTTTTGGCCTTTGATTCTGCGCACATGTTTAGAGGCGATAACGTTCCAAGCAACCCAATCACGATCTTTGAATTCAAGCGACCTAATAATGATAAATTTGCAGATCATTCATCAAATGATGACCCGATTGATAAAATCATTCGCTATGTAAAGGATATCCGAGATGGTAGATACAAGACTCCTGAGGGGCGCCAAATTGAGATCACTGAAAACACCCCTGCATATGGCTTCGTCGTTTGTGATATTAATGAAAAAGTTAAAAATTGGCTCTACACTTACAAGGAATATCGGCCTCTGCCTGATAACCTCGGTTGGTATCGCTGGTCTGATAATAATAACCTCATGATTCAAGTATTAAAATGGGAAAAGATTTTGCAGGATGCTGAAATTCGAAACAAGATATACTTCAAAAAGCTTGGGTTAGTATAGCTTTGCTCAAGACCAGTCTTTCTCTTCATTGATCAAATTCAGTCAATAATTCCGCCTTGATTTACATACCACCTCCCCATGTCCATTGGTTGTATTGTGCTCTGAAAAATAAATCGCATTGCTACGGAGCAAAACTGAGGATATCAAAGCCAGATACCTATACAGAAGTAGCTATTTGCCGCCCCTTGAACTGTACTACTAATCCCAATGGTTCTTGTGCGAAAATCAATACTGAGTTGCAGTATATCTGTTGAACGTCAAAACTAATTGAAGTCAGCGACAAGCTTTTTAAAGTCTTTATGTTGCATAGTGTTAAGTTAGAAGTTGTAGTTCATGGAAGCAGGTATACGCCTTTGAGAATCCGCAACTGTCTGCCAACATTGCCATAAAGTCTATTATCTGTAGTAATGATTTGTGTCTTAGATCAACCCATTGACCACATCAAAATGACCGATATCCAGAACATGTTTCCGAGTCTACCCCTGCGAAGTGGGCTTCAGATTATATGAGCGACTCCATAATTGAGAATACCCGTTTAGCCTACAAAACAGGTTGGCGGAGATGGAAGTCCTAGTATTCGGATGATAAATTTGCCGGTTTCTAGCCCACTTATGGGAGATTGAAAAGCTATCCATATCAACGGATCAAAATGAGGGTTGCATACCGTCTCCTCGGGATCAATGTAATAGGCAAAAAAAGCGAACTGTATTGAAAGGAATAAGGTCAACCCGTGAAAAGGTAGAGGGCAAGTAAGCGCGTGATGATTGAGGTGTCAAAAACTGCACGTGAAAGGTTGGGCAAGTCCAACAACCTCAAAGACCTCAGAAACGGGCTTGATGATTGGACTAATAGCGGACGGATTGTTACGGGCTTCAGAGCTACTCCAGATTACATGTAAGGATTTAGAGGCGCAAACCGATGGAACGGGTAGATTGACGATACCCAGGAGCAAGCGGGCGCGGTTGTGTTTTTGAGTCAGGATACAATGAGGCTTTTTAATGTCCACAGATCAACTGCGAAATTTGACGATGAAGCTACCCTGATTCAAGGCGTGACGAAAGGCGGGACCCTCACTGGAAAAGAATTAGATATTCTGGGCTACTGCACATTATTGAGCAACATGGAGCGAACTGTTTGATGATGATAAGGTTAGTACGCACGCTTTTTGGGTAGGGACGGCCCAAGGCTTTGCCGAGTTAGTGCAGTTGCAAAATGCGGGTCAATGGGCGAGTCCCGTGATGTCTGAAACCAAGCCGTGGGGCGTTTACAAAGTACTTGTACTCTTAGACAGTTGTTAGTTGATACGTGATTTCTTGTTGCGAATGATGATGCGATTATATATTTTACGCCCATTAATCATTGTGAAACATTCATGACCTATCCATCTCGCACTATTAGCTATCCCTAAAATCTCAAACTGATTTGGATTCCACTTGTCCAGAAACGTAATAGGCACGCCCATATATCCCTTCCAATCCTCTGGGATTTCCATTGTCTTGCTCACCTCAATCGCATCGTAGTTGTCGTAGTGCGGATACTGCTCTGGCGAGTATTTCTTGTAGAGAATTAACTCCTCATTGCGCTTTTTATGATGTAGATTGGTGAACCAGCAAGCATTCCCTAATCTCCCCTTCACTATGCCATCCACAATTCGGTAGGCACTGCCCTCCTTCTTTGTTTCCACCAACTCATGGGCATACTCCTCTGGTACATCAAAAAGCATATCACGACCGCCAGTTCCATAACCCAACCACATTCTATTTTCCTTGATCAACGGAAAGATCTCTTTATAGGTGATGGCATTCTGATTTCCAAGTATCAAAAACTTCTTGTCGTACTCGATGAGTTGCGCTACATATTCCCGAAACAACGAAAACGGTGGATTCGTCACCACAATATCGGACTGCTTCAGAAGTTCTATACACTCAGGACTCCGAAAATCTCCATCGCCCTGCAACGGCTTGACCTCGATCTCGTGGGGATCTGGGCGACGGTTCCCGTCCTGATCTCCGTTGTATTCCAAATACACCGCCTGCTCGGAATCATGGGATGAAAACAGATCGGGTTGCTGATTCTTGTAACAGGTCGTAATCAACTTCTTCAATCCATACCACTCAAACTGTTTGGAGAAGAACGTGAAGAAATTACTTACACGCGGATCATCACAGTTGCAGTAGACCACTTTATCATGGAAGTGATCTTTGTAATGACGTAGTTCATTTTCTATATCGCTTAATTGCGTGTAGAACTCATCGTTCTTTCCCCGCTTCGCTGAATGTAGGTTTTGATTTTTTGACATTCTTTTATGATTTAACCCGCCCCAACAAAAATTATTGCGGCGGAGATGACCAGCCCTGCGAATCCAATCGCCCAGATCAAACGGTGGACTTCGTGTTCAGGGAATCAAGTTTGGAGTCTTACGACTTTGCATACGACCAGATCTCGGCGATGACGTTGAAAGATGCCATATTGAAAATGTTTTCTGTGCGTTCTTTGATCATGCCGTAGCATTTACCGCTCACGACTCCACTTTGAAGAGTCTTTTTCTTGGTTTGGAGACTCACGCCTCACCTTAGATAACTCATCCTCTACCTTCAACATTTCAATCTGCTCTCTGCCATACTCCTCAATCAACCATGTTTGCATGGAGGGAATGGGCACGCCATAAACACCTCCAGATTTCTGAGAGATTATTCCACTGTGAAGTACGTCTTCAAAGAACTTTTTGGACTTTTCTTCTCCATACTTAGAAGTCAGTACATCCATAATATCTTCCTTCTCTAAATACCCACTCTGTTGAAGATCGGGTATAAACGAAGCGATGACCTGTCTTTGCTTCAGGCTAAATTCCTTCGCGCGGGTTTCATAGTAGTTTATGCGGGACTCATTGCCTTTCTCAAGCACAATCCGTAAGCCCTCATCCGTCATTTGACGGTTGTTGGACTTTAGATAACGAACAGCAGGCTTAACATAGGAAATGATGTGCTGGGGCCATCCATGTGTCTCCTTGACAATCGCATCAATCCATGGATCAAGATTTCCCTTAGCACCACCTTCTTTTACGATCCAGTCACGAATGACCTCACGCTCAGATTCCTTATCCAATCGCCCGAGATTGATTAAAGATTCTCCAGCAAATCGTGATATGCCCAGCGAGTTAAAAGCAGACTCGGTCGTTCCAAGTCCAGCGGCGAGAAGCATGATTGGCTTATCCAACCCACCGTTATGAATCTTATCCAATGTGTCTCTTGCTAAATGCTTCTCTGTGGGGGTATCGTCAAGATTGCTTAGGTACTGCGCTTCATCAAGAACCAAGATCAATCCAGTTTCAGGTGCCAGATGTTTGAGTATATCTCTTGAACTTGCATGACCTGCGATATTCCCTACAACCCCGCCCTTGAGAAACTGAACTCCCACCTGAAATGCGTACTTTTTGTCAATTGAGTACGATTTACCCAGTGATTGCGCCATGGATGCTGGGTTATATAGATCCTGTATAGCGATGTCTGCAACCGTCCAGCCCTTCGGTTTGGATTGATGAGACAGTACGTCAAGTAACGCGGTCTTGCCCGCGCCTGGTGCGCCCTGTATCAAGAAAGTAGTTCCCGCATTAAGAGTAATTGTGTCAGAGAGAACAATCTCAAAACTGGATATAATATCGTTTCTTCCGTGAAAATATGCCGCAGTCCCTCGATCACGTCCAGTCGCGGGATGCGAGGACTCCCCCTCAGCGGGAGTTTGTGTATACGGCTTTACATGTGGAAAGTAAACCATGGTTGATGCTTTGGATGATTTATCTACTCATCTCTATACACCCCACCGCGTGATTCGTTCAGTGGGCGCTGAGTTGCGCAGTGCGGATGCCACCTTGTTGAAGTCAAAACCAATGAAAGCCATCAACAAAACTTTTTACAGTCTGTGGGTTCCACAGTTTCAAGTTAGAAGTTGTAGTTTAAGGAGGCGGATCAGCGCGCTGATCGCCTCCATGAAAGTGATAAAGTTTAGTCCGTGTCTGTTGCATCTTTGGCTTGCCGGACACGGATAACAGCAGGCAAAATTGAGATGATAATGAAGGATTTTCATTGACTCGGCTTGTTAGGCGGTTTCAGACTCGGTAGAGGATTCTATTTCCATACGGCGCTGCGCAACTTGAAGTCGGTAACTGGGGAGATTGAGTTCCAACACGACGCAATGGTGCATTAGCGGCTGCGGTTGTATTCATTGGATCATGGGAGATGCTTTCTCATTGTGAGAATGGCAGATGACTTGAGATCAGCACGCTGGTGCGCTCATAGCGCTCTGCCAACACATAGAAGAGCACCTCCATCTGGCTGTGCTTAATATAACCAAGTCCATCAATAATCAAAGCATCAGTTGCCGCATGAACGCGGGAAGACCTTGATTCTACACATCAAAGCCTCAACCAGCGCACTGGAGCTATAATAGATGACCCGATGGCCCAACCCAGCCAATAGATAGCCTTCCCACTACCGGTAGGGCCAGCCGCTAACACATTCTCCTGGCGATCCAAAAAACCACCCTCCCCTAATGTGCTGAGCTGATGTTCTAACTTCAACGACAAGCGCGTTCAATCAAAGGTGTCCAGTGTTTTAGATAAGGGGAACCCCGAAGCGCGATTCTGTGTCCTGTTTGTTGCACCTGTCAATGAGTATCAGGAAGAAAGTCTCAAAACTCATGGACTCGCGTCTGGCCAGATCGGATGTCTCTGGAAGCGCCGCCCGAATGCCTATCATCCGTAATGCTTTGAGTCCTGCGACGATCCAATTCTTTTGTCTTCATCGTATGGGGGTAGCGCGTCATAGGAGTCCAGCATGCACGATACCTCCTCCGAAGGATACATGCGTTGCTCAACGGTGGTGCATGCGTTATCGGTAAGCAGTTGCTCCAGTGCAGACGCAACCTTTGCTTCACTCTCTGCAAGGTATAAAATCTTCATATACACCTTATCTGCGCTGAGACAATCTAGATGTGCACGTTTGATCGCATCATAGACCCTATGAAACAGGTCTGTCCGATAGAGAGATAATTTGCAAAGGCATCTGACTTGCGAACCAGGTCGCATATCACATGTCGGTATTGAATCCTATGGTTACCCGGTCCATAGATTGCGGCATGGTCTACTGGAGCGTATTTGCACGCCATATTTCAAGCGTCTTTGGATACACGCGTAGCTCAACCACTTGCCCAATCAGTGTACTGGGAACCGAGTAGCGGTTCTTAGAACAGTGCTTGCCTTGGTCACCCGCACTTGAAGCCGTTGACAAGACTCTAACGATGCGCTGCGTACACGCAACGCTTTCCGCTCTTGATCAACCTCTGACGCTCGGCTCGCGTTCTTTTCCAAGAACTGCTCGTACTGCTCCAGACTATCAAAATCCTCGTCTTCGCGAAGCGTGAGGGCATTGGTGATGGGCTTCCTTTCCATTCTCGTTGGGATACTCAGGTTGGAAACGTTTAGGCTCTACACCATAATGCTCCATCAACGCTTCGTAAGCCACGGTAAATACATCGGAATCGGACATGTTCTTGACCGAACAACTCATGGAATCAGTCTGGTGAATCATGGGGACACCACCAAGATCGGAAACGGCTTTCTGGAACCCTGCCTCCAACGCCATATAACTCTCCGATTTGCAGACCATCACCGATTCCCAATTGGAATACGACTGCACAAAATGGTACAGCAAATGTGGAAAGTATTCCCCTTGGAGGCGAATGCCCAGTTGATTCATGCATGTAAAATCCGATTGCGCCCGCTCACCTGAGCAAAGAACACCTCCTTTCTCTGCTGTGACTTCCACGTCTTAACCCGATGCTGGAACGTTCGCAACTGACATCTCTTGAACTTGCTCGGATACTTGTCCAGTAAATTCTCAAAAAGTGCGGTGGCTTCCAATGCAGAATCTGTCTTGAGAAAATCAACACACTCCGACCACACCTCTGCAAATGCATCACCACGACTGCTTGGCCTCGGAGGTTTCTTGAGCTCACTCGGCTTCGTCTTAATGCGTTTATATTTATGAGCGGTCGCCTCTGCTGCTTGTTTTGTTGTCATACCTTTTTCGTCAATTAAATAATTGAAATAGGCAACCTGAGAATCTGTCTTCATGTGAAAATAAATGGTTAAAAAATCCACTTATTCGCACAAAGGGTCTCAAGGCCCTCATCTGCAAATTGCCGAATCACCAACGATGAAAAATCTCGCCGTCGACTTTATAAGTTTTGTCGATAGACAATATCAAAGCGTGGTCGTTACACCAGTTCTTATCTAGTGCCGTCCAGAAAAGCATCTAACAGCGCTGAATCGCCTATTGTGTATAGGGTTTATAGATTCAAAATAAACCTTATTTTGATGCGAAGATTTTGCGGCCATTTTCTAGATTACGCGTTAGAGGTGCCAAAAATGGGAGTTTTCAGTATACACCCTGTCATTTGTTACCTTGAATTCACACATCTTCGTAAATCTTCAAGCGAAATGATCGGCGATAAATGTCATATAGAATAGGAACTTCAAAGAAAATTTTCTATTTCTGGACGGACACTATCTATAAAGTACGGGTGTAGCGCCTTACGCACACATTGGCAGGATTCCTGAAAAATCAGAAAATATATTTTAACTTTAGACTATCATTCTCATGGAACACTTATCATTCATTATCATGCTTTCAATCACATGAACGCGCGACGTTAAGATTCATTGTTAGTCGTATTAACTGTTTAACAAATGAAAAAAGTTTGGTTATCCTGGAGTACAGGAAAGGACAGTGCGTGGGCTTTCCACACCCTAAGAATGGATGGTAATCTTGAAGTAGCAGGATTATTTACTACAGTTACTGACGAGTTCTCAAGAGTCTCTGTTCACGGAACACGAGTAGATTTATTAGATATCCAAGCCGAGAATCTAGGACTACCCCTATATAAGGCTGTTCTCCCCTGGCCTTGTACAAATATAATTTATCAGGAAACAATGGAATCCGTCTGGGCAGCTGCGATTGATCGTGGAGTCCAGTTGATCGCATTTGGGGATTTGTTTTTAGAGGATATTCGTCAGTACAGGATAGACATTCTCAAAGAAACAGATCTCAAGCCTATTTTCCCTATTTGGGGTTTACCCACATCAGAATTGGCGCAATCCATGCTTTCTTCGGGGCTCAAAGCGACGATTACCAGCATTGATCCGAAGCATCTTCCTGCAGAGCTTGCAGGGCGGCAGTATGATGCTCAGTTCTTGGACAATCTTCCACCACACATTGATCCATGTGGGGAAAATGGTGAGTTTCATACATTTTGCCATGCGGGTCCGATGTTTTCAAACCCAATACCTGTAAGAACTGGTGAGATTGTACATAGAGGAGGGTTCATCTATGCAGATGTAATGCTTAATGAGGAACATCATTGAAAATATTCCTATCCACACAGGCGTTTCTCGGGCTGGTTTTATCTAGATTCAAGACTTGTATCCAGTGCATGTTACATGATATTCATCTTCTTGAATGACATGCAATCAGTAGTTATAGGCTGTGCGGTTAACAACCATGCATGGAACCAATCTGAGTCGCAGTTGCATATCACTTAAAAAATGGTAGTCCAAAAAATTACAACTGGGGGATTATTTTGGGCATCTTTAGTATCGTTACTTTCCTGTATAGGCTATCTCGTAGACGGAAGGTGCTCTCAGACAGGAAATTCGTGACTCTGAAGGAGAGTCGCGATTTGGACTAGCACTTGCCAGACTTGAAGGAGCGATGTTTCATCGATCCGAATAAACTCTGATTGTCTGTAGATTATAACCTCTGACCTGCTGTAAAAGCAGCTTATTGGCTCACCTCTGGCCTACTTCACCATAGATTGTATTGTGCTCTGAGAAATGCATGACGCGTTGCGGCAGGGAAAAACTGAGGCGCTCCAAAGCCAGCATTTCCATACAGAAGTACCTGTGAATCTAACACATTGTTGACGTCTAATGAAACGATCAACCCACTCAGTATTGACCGTTCACCAAATGCCCATTGAATGGTTGCTGATACCAGCGCATAGGGGTCTACCTTATAATTGTCATCTAAAACTCCATCGGCCCTGCGCCCCCCTCCGTTATCCACATACTGCGTTCCAGCGAACCTAGCATCGCCCCTAAGTGTCAATCCAGCGTAGTTATAGGTGAGTCCAATAGTCCCACTTCGTGCAGGAAACCCTGCGATAGGATGACCCGCCCGGTTAACGGAAGCAATTGAAAAATCTGGAAGCGTGATATACTCAACAAATTTTACAATTCGGTTGCGGCTGACCGTCGCATTCACAAATGCATTAAGCCCTGACAAAATTTGCATTGCGGCCTCCAGTTCAATTCCCATGTGACGCGTCCGATCGGCATTCCCCGTACGGGGAACCCCAAACTGATCCAAGCCTCCACTAGGCACAATTTCATCTCTGAACTGCATCCAGTATCCAG